>CAYRVM010000160.1:0-4107 GCA_964427575.1 uncultured Oscillospiraceae bacterium
ATTATTTTCCCATCATCAGGTCTTTCAATACCATTAATAATAGAGAGCAATGTGGTTTTTCCAGCGCCGCTGGGTCCAATAATAGCTGTAATTTGTCCTGTATTAATCTCAAAATCAATAACGTTCAAAACATTTTTCCCATTGTAATTTTTCTTGAGATTCATAACTTTTAAAATCTTATTCATGCTGCCCTCCCATAATTTCTTATGATTTCAAGGATGCCATTTACAAGAAACGACATTATTAGCAGAATAATACCTAAAGCCATTGCTGTTTGAAATTCTCCCATACCTTTCTGCAAGGCGATGGCTGTTGTCATTACTCTAGTCATATATCTAATATTTCCGCCTACCATCATTACGGCTCCAACTTCTCCTAATAATCTTCCGAATACCACTATTAAAGCTGAATATAGGCTGAATCTAGCTTCACGAATTACAGTAAAACCCATCTGTATTGATGATGCTCCAAGGCTTTTAGCCGTTTTCTTAACCAAACGGTCTACATTAGTTATCCCTGTTGATGAAAGACCTATCATAAGTGGTAATGCTAGAAAAAATTGGGCAAGGATCATTGCAAAGGGCGTAAATAGTAATCTATTATCTCCCACTAATCCAGTTTGGTTCGATAAAAGGATATAGACGGTGAGTCCTACCACCACCGGGGGCAAACTCATAAATGAGTTTATTATATTCATAATAATGCTTTTACCTCTGAAATTATTGAGCGCAAACAGTACCCCAATAGGAATACCCATTACAGCTGCGAATGCCAACGCTGTCAAGGTTACGCGAAGTGATAGGAAAATAATCCCATATAGCTCCGGATCAAAGGAAATCAACATCTTTATTGCTTCATTAAAAGTAGCGCCAATCATTGAAATAGTATCACCTCCATATAAAAAAGCGACCCGAAAAGGGTCGTCTCAATACTTTGTAAAGATACGTTGTTTTTCCTTTTCAATCACGGAAGGCAAAGCAATTTCTCGCCCTACCATTTGCAGTTACCTGCTTAGACCGGTGCTTCGTGGGTTGCCCTTTAGAAGCACAAGCTCGGAAAAATATGTAATTATTAGTTTTATTGTAACTATATAAGCATTTCATTGCAACGATTATTATTTATTTTGTGTGAATCTTTTCCTTAGACACAAGATTTATTCCGCCTTCATCTAAAACTTTTAGAGCTTTTTCTTGGTTATCAACTTTAAAGACTACGTAAGGCATCTCATGCTTGCGCATTACAAAGGAATATATATATTCTATATTTATATCGTTTGCGCTCATTAATTTGAATATTTCATTGAGACTTCCTGGTTCATCTTCAGGTTCAACTGCAATAACTTTACTAGATTTTGCAATAAATCCTTCCTTTTTTAATATAACTAACGCTCTGTCCGGGTCGTCAACAATTAGTCTTACTATTCCGAATTCATTAGTATCGAAAACCGCAATAGCTCTGATATCAAGCTTGTGTTTAAGAAGTGCCTCTGTTAAACTAGCCAATGTTCCTTTTTTATTTTCAATAAATACTGATAACTGATTGATTAACATTTACTTTCCCTCCCTTAGATCAATTACTCTCTTTGCTTTTCCCTCATATCTCTTCAGCGATCTTGGCTCATGTAAGTTTATCTTTGCTTCTATTCCAAGAACTGTTTTAAGCCTAACTTGTATTGTCTTATTTAAATTTTCTAATAACGAGAAGGAGTCTAGGAGATTTTCATCAACCAACTCAACATCTATTTCTATCTTGTCTAGATAACCTTTTTTAAATACAGTAATTTGGTAATGTGGACCAATTCCTTCAGTATTGAATAAAACCTCTTCAATCTGCGATGGGAACACATTAACACCGCCTAAGATAAGCATATCATCTGATCTACCTTGAATCTTAGACATTCTGACTGTAGTTCTTCCACAACTACATTTTTCATAATGAAGTGAGGTAATATCTTTTGTTCTATATCTTAGCAAGGGAAGAGCTTCCTTAGTTATTGTCGTTATAACTAGTTCACCAACTTCTCCTGGTCCAAGAACTCTACCTGTATCGGGATCAATGATTTCCGGTATAAAGTGGTCCTCAAATATGTGCATTCCTGTGAGATGTTGACATTCACCTGAAACCCCAGGCCCAATCAACTCGCTCATACCGTAATTTTCTGTTGCAAATAGACCGAAAGCGTCGTTTAGTTCTCTTCTAATAGCCTCGCTGGAGCCTTCACCACCGAATAATCCAAGCTTAATCTTTAATTCGTTTTTTGGATCTATCCCCATTTCCCTTGCAACTTCAGCCATGTGCAAACCATATGATGGAGTACCAATTAGTACTGTCGTGCCAAAATCTTTCATTATCATTATCTGTTTTTCAGTGTTGCCACTAGACATTGGGATTACCGAAGCTCCCACTCTTTCAAGCCCTTGATGCAATCCAAAAGCGCCAGTAAACAATCCATATCCAAAGGAAACTTGAGCAATATCATGATCTGTTACCCCTGCCATGGTGACGATTCTTGCTATTAAATCCGTCCAAATTTCTATATCGTTTTTAGTATATCCTACTACCGTTGGTTTTCCTGTTGTTCCTGAAGAAGCATGGTACCTAACGATTTCCTTTTGAGGAACAGCAAACAAGCCAAAGGGATAATTTTTCCTCAAATCATCTTTAACCGTAAAAGGAAATTTCTCAAGATCTGAAAGTTTTAGCAAATCATTTGCACCAACTTTATGTTGATTCAATTTTTCTTTGTAATATGGTACTTTTTCATAAATTCTATTTATTGTATCTTTAAGCCTTTCAAGTTGAATCTTTTCATATTCTTCCCTAGATAAAGTTTCATTTTTGCTCCAAATCATTGAGTAAAATCCTGCCTTTACTTGAATTTTTATTTTCCTTGATTCTATTCTCTAAATAAATCAATGTTTGATACTCCGGTTGAAATAGTAATGTCGAATTTAAGTCCAGAGGTTTCATAATCTTTGCTTTTATACTGGCTTTCTCCTATTTTAACTAAGTTTAACGTGTCAAAATTATCGGATGAAACTCCTGTATCAGCATTAATTAGGACTGCAGCTGAAGTTGGGATGTAAATCTTAATATTTGAAACCCCACCATCAATTTCCATACTGACCTTTTTAACTTGATCTCCCATATGAATTTCTGTATCTCCAGCACCTAATTCAAGAAAAAGCGATGAAACTTTGAGGTCCGCTAAATTTAAAATTGATTTAGATGCCCCAGTTGTAATCTTAATAGCCCAATCAATTTTATCCCCTAGATAAATATGTGCATTACGGCTAATGTTTGGTTGCATACCTGAGAATATCTCTTCCTCAGTAACATAAACATCCAACTTGTCGTTGCTTTGACCAAGAGCAGCTGAGATGCCTTTAATATTGCTATCTATTTTAGCCGCTTCGTTTTTGCTGCTATCGATTGTAAGTTCACAAGCTCCAAGATTTATTTCGCTATTCCCCGCAATCATGTTGGAATTATAATCCAATTGATTTGAGTATTTATAATTTCCTTGGTTATTAAATAATTGCTCATTTACTGACTCCCAATTTGTTATTCCGCTTATCCATGGGACGCCGAAATAATAAAAAGGTCCAAAAAAAGCATTCACTACAATAATTGCTACAAAAGCCAAATTTAATAATACTTCTAAAATCCTATTTCTAAATATTATATTTATGCCAAGAATTATTAGTAGTAATGGCCATAAATTAAATATAGACGCAATTAAACTCCATATTATTCCCCAGAATGAAAGATTATATGTCTCTTCAATATAGCTAAAAGCTCCTAATTCGTGGAGAAGAAAGACAGACCCAGCTAAAAGCAAGAATATGCCCAGACCTCTTCCAGACTTTTTCATTTTCCTTCACCGTTCCTTTTGATTATCAAATATATTCCCATAACAATTAATACAACTGCAATTACAAAGCTAAAGTTCATCCAATATACAAACTGTCTCAAGAAGAAAAACGCGCCAAACCCAATTAAGCATAGGCCAAGCAATATTCTAAAATCTTTACTAGTTTTGTTGCTTTTTACTTCTTTTTCTGCCTTGTATTTGTCCCATCTTTCTTGATCTTCAGCTGAAACCCC
>CAYRVM010000161.1:0-4087 GCA_964427575.1 uncultured Oscillospiraceae bacterium
ATGTGCCCTGTTCTTGGTGTAATCATAAACTTCAGACATTATTACTTCTTTATTCTTCTTGGATATAGCTTTTATTATTGAGTAGTTTCAATTCGTAATTATGATGTTGGCAAAATAAGATTATTTCGATTTTTTGGAATTTAAAGTTCTGTTCATGCTTCCAGTTTCATAGCCAAGTAAATCTAAAGTTACATATTTAAATCCTAGTTTCTTTAATCTTGTGTCAATATTTAATCTCATTTCTTCTCTTAAGAAAAAACCATAATCAGAAGCTACAATCTCAATTCTAGCAATTTCGCCATGACTTCTAACTCTTACCTGCTTCATTCCAAGATCTAAAAGAAAATCCTCGGCAACTGTCACTCTTTTTAGTTTTTCCTTTGTAATTTCTTCGTCGTAAGGGAATCTTGAAGCATAGCATGCGTTTGATGGTTTATCCCAAGTAGGTAAATTAAGTTCTTTAGAAAGCTCTCTAATTTCTGCTTTTGTCAATTTAGCATCCTTAAGTGGACTTATTACCCCAAGCTCTGTAATAGCTCGGCCACCTGGACGAAAATCTTTGTCATCATCCATATTTGAACCATCGAGTATAATCTTAATATCTTGAAGTTCTGCGAGGGATATCATCTTCTCTAGGATTGCTTTTTTGCAATAGTAGCAACGATCAGGTGAGTTGTTAGTAAAATCCTTATTCGAAAGCTCATCGAATACAAAGGTTGTTTGCTTAATTTCATTTGTCTTAGTAAATTCTTTAGTAAAGTCATATTCTCTTTTTGGCACTACCAATGATTGAGCAGTTATGGCGATTGCATTATCACCAAGTACATCGTTAGCGACTTTTAACAAAAAAGTTGAATCGACGCCGCCCGAAAATGCAATGGCTACTTTTTTATAGACTGCAAGACTCTCTTTTAATTGTGCTAATTTTTCACTTGTTGTTTTCAAGACATATTCACCTCGCTTATTTTTTTTATAATCAATTCTACCACATTAAAGTCAAGTTTACTTAAGTTATAAGAACTTTATTTATTGACACTAAGTGAGAAATCCTATAGTATAAAACATACAAGATTGGTATGAATTGGAGTGGTTTTATGAGAATTTCCTCAAAGGGTAGATATGGCTTAGCTGCAATGATTGACTTAGCTCAGAACGAAAAGCTAGTTGAATGCGTGACCATAGTAAGTATTGCTGATAGGTTGAACATTTCAAAAATTTATTTGGAGCAGGTTTTTTCCTTGTTGAAAAGATCGGGGTTGGTAACCTCAGTGAAAGGTGCCCAAGGTGGTTATAAACTATCTAAAGCTAAAGAAAAAATATCTGTAGGAGAGATAATGAGGGCAATCGAAGTTGGATTGTTCGAAAAAGCAGAGCTTTCAACACATATGGAGCAAGCACCTATAGAAAGTGCGATTGACGATTTAATATGGAAACCTCTTGATGCATCTGTGATAAATACATTGGAATCAATTTACTTAAATGAATTGGTGGATGAAGCATTCAAAAATCAAAAGGGAAAAGACTTTATGTTTTATATTTAAAATTAACCTTTAATTAATGAATTTATTGTAGGTTTTGGTATGGAGAAAATATTATGAATACGAATCCAGAAGAAAAAATAAATATAAATTCTATGAAGGATTTTACAAAAAGAATATGGAACCATGACTTTACACTTTGGAGTCAGAGCCCAGTTGAAATTTCTAATAGGCTCGGTTGGATGGAATTCGATAAAAGCGAAAAGCAAGAATTAAAATTAATTAACGACAGTGTTAAGAAAATAGTGGACGAAGGCTTTAAAACTGCTGTTCTGATTGGAATGGGCGGATCAAGTTTAGCGCCGCTAATGTTTAGTAAAATATTTAAAAGGAAACCGGGCTTCCTAGAATTAATTGTTTTAGACACAACAGATCCTGACTATTTACTTGAGGTTACGGATAAAATTGATTTGGGAAAGACTATACTTATCGTATCGAGTAAATCTGGCGGGACAATGGAAGTAATTACAATATTTGAATATTTTCATAGTCTTGTTATATCGGAAGTGGGAAAGGAAAAATCAGGGAATTGTTTTGTGGCAATAACGGATGCTGATAGTGGACTTGATAAAATTGCTCAGGCAAATGGATTTAGATTAATTCTTCGAAATGATCCTAATATGGGAGGCAGATATTCAGCATTGTCATACTTTGGACTATTCCCTGCTGGATTGATGGGGATTGATATTAAAGAGCTAATGGAGAGAGCAAAGGCTGAGAAGGAAAGCGCTAAGGGTCAGGAATTTAGGAGCCATTTAGATTTTCTTTTATTGGCAAATTATAAGACGAAATATAGAAATGAAATAGATATAAATTTCCCTGTTTCTATTGGCGCATATATAGGTAGAGAAGCATTGGCGGGTAAAGACAAGCTAACATTCATATTATCTGATGAAATCAAAAGCTTTGGCCAATGGCTGGAACAATTAATTGCAGAAAGCACTGGCAAGGATGGTAAAGGAATATTGCCAATATCTACAGAAAGCCTAGGGGATATAAAAGTATATGGACGAGATAGACTATTTGTTAAAATTGTCATCACTGGAGATAAAAGCTTAGATAATCTAGTTGATAAATTAAAAAAAGCAGGTTTCCTAGTTATTGAAATTGAGATGAAAGATAAGTATGACCTCGGCGGGCAAATTTTTATATGGGAAATGGCGACTGCGACTATGGGGTATGTTTTGGGCGTGAATCCATTTGACCAACCTAATGTCGAAAGGTCAAAGGTTTTAACAGCTAAGATGCTGAGTGAACAGATGGATGAAGTTGTTCAGGCTCTATCACCTGCTGATAAAAAGGATGAAGATGAAAGTCCTGAAATGCTTAAACTTAAGGAAATAGTTGATAATATCCATTCTTTTAAAGAGGGAGATTATTTTTCAATACATGGCTTCTTCAAAGAATCAGACTTAGCAACTAAATTACTTCAGGATTTAAGCGATAAAATACGTGAGCTTACTAAATGCCCTGTTACATTCGGGTACGGTCCTAGGCTATTGCATTCCACCGGTCAGTTACATAAGGGGGATAAGGGTAATGGTATATTCATTCAATTATCTTCAATAAATATAAACGATATAGAAATTGCTGATAAAGAAAAAAACAACAATTATTTAGAAAATAATACTACAAATAAAATAAAAATGAGCTTTTCAAAACTAATTAGAGCTCAAGCCAAAGGCGATGAAATGGCTTTGCTAGAAGTTGGCAGAAGAATAATCAGCATAAATATTGGTAAGAACATAGAGCTAGGAATTCAGACAATTATAAACAGTTTAAATAATTAAAGACAGATAAATTCTTGAAAAAATAATTAATTTACGGAGGTAATATCTTGAAAAACATCGATCAACTTACAATTGACACCATCAGAGTCCTATCTGCGGAAGCGGTTGAAAAAGCAAAATCTGGTCACCCGGGGCTTCCTATGGGATCCGCTCCAATGGCTTATACATTGTGGGCAAAACATTTAAAACATAATCCAAAGAATTCTATGTGGATAGACAGGGACAGATTTGTTCTTTCAGCGGGACACGGTTCCATGTTAATTTATTCGCTCCTGCATATTTTAGGATATGACCTTTCAATTGACGATATTAAGGACTTTAGACAGTTCAACAGCAAAACGCCTGGACATCCAGAATATATGCACACAGATGGCGTTGAGACGACTACAGGACCATTGGGACAAGGCGCATGTAACGCAGTTGGAATGGCTATCGGCGAAGCATATCTTGGAGAAAAATTTAATAGAGATGGATTCAAAGTAATCGATCATTACACATATACTTTGGTTGGTGATGGCTGCCTGATGGAAGGGATAACTTCCGAAGCATCATCTTTGGCAGGGACACTTGGACTTGGCAAACTAATCATGCTATATGACTCAAATAGGATTTCCATAGAGGGTAGCACAGACTTAGCTTTCAGAGAAGATGTGGCAAAAAGATATGATGCATATGGATGGCAAGTAATCAAGGTTGAAGATGGCAACGATGTTGAAAAAATAAGCCAAGCGATAGTAGCAGCAAAAGCTGACTTGAAGA
>CAYRVM010000162.1:0-4075 GCA_964427575.1 uncultured Oscillospiraceae bacterium
AAAATTATTCTCAAGTTCTTCTCTAACAATACTAACCCACTTTCTGACATTTTCAGGTTGTCTATTAATAGTTTCCACATCTTTTAAAGTAATATCAAAATAGTTGTTATTTTCTCTAAAAATCTTAAAGTGTTCAACCAAATAATTACGGATATAATGTTCATCTATCCCTTGACTTATCATAATAGATGGACTAGGTCTCCATGATAGAATATAATCTTGCCCAATTTGTTCTGCACATTTTTTTGCATTTGCAAAAGGAGAAACTGCTATTCTACGCAAGTTTTTGATTTTCCTTAGATAGTCAATTTTTTGCGTTAGATCTTCACAACAACCATAAGCTACCAACCCAAACTTTTCAAGAATTGGTATTTGATATTGTAGCAAGAATTCATTATATAGTTCTGGTCCAAATGTTGTAAATTCCTGTGAAGCCATATAGCCCCACAATTCATTTCGTTTTACACCGTAAGAATTAGGCACTGGATCACATAGTTCCTCTGCGTATGGCATAGATTGATTTTGATGATTTGTTAAAGAAAAATCACCTTCTTTTTCAGCTTGGTCGTGCACCTCTAAAATTGCTTTACTCATAAAGGAAACAAGTTTATGTAGCCACTCAGGTCTGTCATAAGCATCCCACATTATTTGCTCTAAGCCTCTCATCATCGCAAGATCATATGAAATATCCCCTCTAAACATTGAAAATATAGGCCCTTTGTTAATGTCAATATCCAAAATATTACCAATAGCCGAATGCAATTTTTCAGCTTTTTTTTGTGTTTCTTCTTTATTGATTTTATGGCGTGGAGGAACTAATTTATAAAAATCATCTTCATCTTTTATTGCAGGATTATAAGCAGCTGCCTCATTTACGGTATGCTTTTTTGTCATTGAAATGTCTATTCCCCATCTTAATTGATCTGATGGTTCATAAACTGCATTCACAGTAATCCAAGGGTTAATTATAAAATCATCACCAATTGTATCCCTAAAGATTAACTCCTGTAAATAATATTCATATTCACGATAAAATGGATCTTCACATTTAAGTTCTTTATAGTCTAAAATTTCATTAAAAGCAAAAGCTCGTACATAAATAGGTGGACGTGTTCTTTTAAAACTATTATGTTGACGCCATAATTCCTTTCTTTCATATTGAATTGGTTTGTTAGCTATCTCAAGAACTTTCTTTGATAAATCTTGCAATAATATAATATCATTGTTCATTAATTTTCCTCCCTATTATATATCTTCGTTATTAATTTTTAAGAATAATCTATTCAGTATTATCCCCGCTCTGCATTTGCCTGTATCATCATTCCCAATTAGTCAGCCAATGACCGACCTTCATATCACATATATCTAATCTCTCATCAGATTCTATATCAACATATTTCTGCGTATCCTGGGACAAATCAAAATAATTATCTGAAAATAACACTCTATTATCTTCATTATTTAAAGTGATATGGCATAATCGCACAAATTTGTCTGTTTTGATTTGTATTCTGGTTTTCCATAAATTTTTCAATTGTTCTTGGTTAATAATCGAAACATTTAAATGAGGATTTGGCCACTGAATTTCCTTCCATATATTTGGAAAATAGATGATCCTATCTAAGGAAACACTATCAACAATTGCATCCATAAATAAATAGCCGGAAGCTTCTTTGTCGATATCAGTTCTTTTGATTTTATCAAATATATTTGAAGCACCTGCATCTATTTGTATTTCCGCTTCTCGCTTCCATATAGTTTTCCCATCCATTGTTTCATAACCATAATTCAGCTTAGCAGTTATTTTTTCACTTGTGTGATTGCTGAATAGAAATTCAATATTCCCCAATCTCTCAAAAATGATAGGCAGTAAAGGAGTACATGCTCTTTTAGCTGCATAATAGGCAGGTTTAGGTCTTTTGTAATAATCTATAATGGACCAGTTGGAAGTGGGCCAGCAATCATTAAATGACCACATCATGGTTCCACCGTTATTGGGATAATCTCTCCTCGCACTTTCAAATTCGCTTCGCATCATCTCCAAGTGGGTCGCCTGACCATGTTTCACATATTTTTCCAAGCTGTCTATTTCACCAAACAAACCACCTGCGATGAACATGGTCATATAATGGTGGGGATAAGTCCATGCACTTTGTATATGGTAAAGCCATGCATCATTCGGTGGCCAATGATTCTCCGGTGCCAAAAAGGCTTTGATTGTACTGATGGCGGCCGGACCCTGAATGCAGAATTCCGAGTCAAAAGAACATACCTGTTCAAAATGCTTGCGGAAATCAACTGGTTCCATATGTATATCATGTTTGTTATTACTATCAAAGAAAGCAAATTTCCAGGCTGAAATATGACAATTACCAGAATTGGGCATGTTTCCATAATCATCCCTGGATTCGGGACTTGATTCAATATATGGAACATCAAGCCCAAGCTTGTCTGTCAGACCCCGTAAAATCATGGAGTATATTTGCGGATCGCTTTTATATGGATCGACCTTCCATTTGTCAGCATATTCATCAAAATGGACTGCATCACTCTGTCCACCTAAATTGTTTTCCATAACCCGCTTGTTTAACTCATCCATTTCATTCATATATCCCCAAGAATGAAAGTCTTCATTGCAACCACACCACAACACGATGCAAGGATGATTCCTCAAACGACGGATTTGATCATTTGCTTCTGCAATGATTTCTTCGCGTAAAATATCAACAGGGTAAGTCAAACTGGCAAACATAAAATCTTGCCAAACCATGAGCCCCAATTCATTACACAACTCGTAAAAGCGATCGGGTTCCGTCATTCCCCCTCCCCAAATACGAACCATGTTAAAATTTGCTTCTTTCATTTTTCTTAAATAAAATTCATAGTCCGAAGGTTTTACATTCCCTGGCCACAAATCTAAAGGTGCCCAGTTTGAACCTTTAGAAAAAACTGGTGTACCATTGATCTCAAGCCAGAACGACATACCTGGACCCGCATCGACAGTGAAAGGATTTTCTACAATCCTGACCTCGCGCAACCCCATCTTCCCCTGTCTTGAATCAACGATCTTTCCATTTACAATCAAGTTAACTTGGTAATCATATAAATTTTGATCACCTTGTCCATTCGGATACCATAATTTGGGATTTTCTATGAATACACTCGTATAAGAACGGTGCGTGTCTCGTTTAACAACCTGATGATATTGAAATCCATGCCCAGCCAGTTGCAAATTAATTTCATACCCTTGCTTCTTTGACTCCCTACTCACTTCAAAGTTGAAATCGACTCTTCCATTAGTAAATGGCTTTATGGATAAGTCTAATAGTCTACATTCACGGTCTAATTCAATCCATACATTTCCAGACAACCCTATTGATGGAATTGGCAACGCCCAATCCCATCCAAAATTGTATTGCGGTTTTCTCAGGAAAACCTTTCTACTATTCCAACCATTCAATTCGTCAAGTCGTGGTCCATCTAGCAAATCATCAATGGACATAAAACGAACGATAAGACTGTTCCCTGTTTCTTTTATAGCATGTCCTACTTGGAACTCATGCTTACGGAATGCATTCTTAGTCGAACCTATGTAGGAATCGTTCAACCAAATATCTGTGTGTCCGTCAACACCCGTCATTAATAGAGATGCACTTAAGTCAGTTGCTGACGAAATATCAAATTCAAGTTTGTACCACCATTCCTTCGAACTTACCCAATAACAGGATTTGCCTTGTGTATCAAAATGAGGATCGGGCATTTTCCCGTTTTTAACCAAGGCAGCATTGACATCACCAGGCACATCAATAAGAATCACCTCGTCGCTGTCAAAATTTGGTATCACAAGATTCTCAGCTAATTCAAGCTGAGGCTCGGCCATTATAAGTTTCCAACTTCCACACGATAAGTTTACAACTTTCATTTTAACACTCCTAAAAATGATTTTATAGACTATATTAAAAAATCTTCATCTTATTCTTTTAATTGTTAATACTTTCCATATGTTCTTGCAACTTCAACCATTGCAAAAATATTTTCTGGTGGTGTATCACGTCCACATTGGTCTCCTGATGAC
>CAYRVM010000163.1:0-4073 GCA_964427575.1 uncultured Oscillospiraceae bacterium
TATCATTGCTAAAGCTGCAATACTTAGTGCTGGTATGGCTAAATCTGCAAATGTCGCCATAGAAACTCCTGCTAGATTTAATCTGTCCTGAAGAAATAAAGTTTTTGGTATATTCCCAACAACTGCCACATCGAACTTCAAAAAACTATTAATGATTAGCACTAAAATTATGCTCGCTAATGATCCAGGGAATTTAGCTCCCCAACTCTTTGGCCAGATTAACATTACGATGATTACGATTGCTCCCAAACTCAGAGTATGCAAATCCGGGCTAAAACCTTGAGTAAAATATGATAAGACCTTCTGAATAGCCAAATCTCCTGTAGATTTAACTCCAAACAAATTATCTAATTGACCAAGTGCAATAATAATAGCTATTCCAGAAGTAAAGCCAGTAATTACAGTAGATGGAATAAACGAAATAATCCTTCCAAATTTCAAAACGCCAGCAAACAACAATATTATTCCAGCCATCAGACCTGCTACGAATACTCCATTTAAACCATACTTTTGAGTTAGCATAATAAGTATAGCGGTCATTGCTCCAGTTGGCCCAGATATTTGATATGAAGCTCCAGAAAGTGCTCCAATTACAATACCTGCAATAATGGCAGTGATTAAACCAGATGCTGCAGTAGCTCCACTGCTAACTCCAAAAGCTAAAGCTAAAGGTAGGGCAACTGCTGTTACAGTTAGGCCTGCCATAGTATCACTTAGTAATTTACTTTTGTTATAGCCTATGAATTCTTTCTTTAGATCGAATATATATTGCTTTAGCATAATTCCTCCATAATTTTATTAAATCTAGCAAGAAAGAGTTAGCCCAAAATATTTTTTGGGCTAATTATTTCTATCAATTTAAATCTCCATTATATTTTTCATATTGCTATATATTTTAGAATTCTATATCTTTAGTTTTTTTTGCTAATTTTCAATAAATCTATGTACTTAATATCCATAATATCAAGCAAGAAAATAAATATTGGAACACCGATTAGCAGACCCCATGTGCCAAGAAAATGTTCACCAACTATCAGAACAATAAATATAAAGCATACTGGCAATTTAGTTTTATCTGCCATAAGTTTTGGATTCAATATGTATGTTTCCATAGTATGAATTAATATAATCAATATAACTACCGCAATAACCTTAGTAACTCCACCGATATTGAATGCAATTATTGATAGTGGTATGAATGATATAATTACTCCCATGACAGGTATTAGTCCGAGTGCAAATATCATAACAGCAAGTCCTACAATTTGAGGGAACCCGAGAATAATCAAAACAATACATGAAAGTATAGTATTAATAAACGAAATTACCAATTGAACTTGCATCACTTTCCCAAAAGAATTAACAAAGCTTGATCCGAAATTAATAAAATGGTTGTAGATCGAAGAAATTTTACTTTTTGATAAGCTATCTCCAAATATTTTGATTTTGTTATTTTCAAGCAAAAGAAAAAGGCTTAGGACTAAAGACATAAATATGGTAAGGCTGAAACTTCCGATTTTTCTAGCTAAATCTGTAATTATAACACTTGCACTTGATACATAAGTTTCAAAATTAGCTCTCGAAACTATTTCATATACTCTTGGGTCTAAATCATCTTTTAGGTCCGCAATATTAAAATTCGAAATAATCTTCCATAATTCTGATAATTGATCAATTATTACTGGTATTACCTGAAAACCAATTGCACATAAAGCTCCGATAAACAAGAGGTATAAAACCAGAATTATCAATGGGTCAGGAATATGGAATGGAATAATCCATTTGTGTCTTCGCTTTATTAAGCCCCAAAGGCTATAGAATAAATAAGTGAATATGAAAGTTAACAAAGCAAGATCTAGCATATACCAAAGGGTCATAAAAATAGCAATAATGATAATTATTGTTATAATTTTCTCCTTAGTGCTGTTATTATTTAAATTAGCAGTTTCATTACTCATATTGTCTCCTTATTTGTTAGGATTAATTTTAATTGCGCCCATAGTTAAAGTGCCAATAATTAGAATTTCTCCTAATGTTTTAGCGGCTTCTAGTGCTTTACTTTTATCATTGTCTATCAGGGATACTATTGCTTCCTCGCTCTTTTCACCAATTAATATTAGATTTGTAGCTACATTATGAATTGAATCTTTTGTGAATCCTTTTAAGCTTTCTACCCCATCATTTGTTCTTAATTTATCATTTTTAATCTTCCCAGCGATAATATCATTAACCCCACCGATGGCTTCTCCAACAAGATCACCAGTAAAGAGTGCTGAATCAATCATATCTTCGCCCAAATTTTCTATATACTTGTTTTTTAACATCTTTCCTGTCAGAGAAACACCTCCGCCCATTGTTCCACCAATAACTGCAAAGGCTATAATTCCAGCTTTTTTAATCTTTAACTTTTTCATCTAGTATGTCCTCCTTAATCATGTGAATTCCGTTGGCTATAACGTTAAGCCCCTGAATGATAAAGAAAACACCAATCAAAGCAGGCAATGAAATCATATTTGATATTGGATTTAAGAAAGCGTAAACTCCTGCCAAAACTGATATTATTCCAAATGACAAAGAAAAAGTCCAAACTTTAGCACCTTTAACACGCAATGTAAATGCTTCAACAATTCTCATAATACCTGCAATCATAATCCACATTCCAAAATAAATCGGGATTACATCGTCAGTTACTACTCTATTTGTTAAAACAATAATTCCAAGTATTGTTGTTAGTATTGTCTCTTCAAGAATCCATCCTGATATTTCGTGAGCTTTTCTATTTATCACGTAAGTTAAAATTCCGCACGCTCCGAAAAATATCATTGTAACGCCAAGCACAAAGGCAATTGATAAAATAGTTGCCCCTGGATTAGCGAAGCAAAATGTTCCCGATATAATAAAAACTATTCCTGATATTAATGTCAAGATTCTCATTTTAAGTCCTCCATATTAATTATGTAAATTATATTTGTTTTCATTTTATATTAACATTTTAGGTTAATAAAATGTGCAAGTCAATGAAATCCAATTTATATTGCTTAGTTTTTATCTGCATGCTATGATTTATTTGTTAATTATTTTAATTTTAAGATTTGGAGCAAAAAATGGTAACATTTGAAGACATTAAAAAGAGCAAGGAAATATCCACTTATATAAATAAAGGCAACGAATTACTCGGTGAAATGGGTTATACGGAGCATGGTTTTGCTCATGCTGAAAAGACTGCCAGGAAGGCAGCTGAAATACTAACCTTATTAGGATATGATGAAAGAACTATAGATCTTGTTAAGATTTCTGGGTATATGCACGATATTGGCAATTGCATAAATCGTTTTGACCACGCACAGAGTGGCGCTGTAATGGCCTTTAGGATTTTAGACCATATGGGAATGTCTCCTGATGAGGTTTCAGATGTTATTGGTGCCATAGGTAATCATGATGAAGGTACTGGATTTGCATTTAGCCCAATATCCGCTGCTTTAATATTGGCAGATAAGTCCGATGTTAGAAGAAGTAGAGTTAGGTCTAGAGATGGATCGATGTCAGACATACATGACCGTGTTAATTTCGCAGTTCACCAATCAGAGTTGATAGTTTATCCAGACTCTAAGGAAATAATTTTAAATTTAGATATCGATACACAGATAAGTGCTGTTATGGAATATTTCGAAATTTTTCTTTCTAGAATGAAAATGTGTAGGAAAGCAGCAGAATATTTAGATTTAACTTTCGAGTTGAACATTAATAATTTAAGACTATTATAAGATTATTTTTAGAATAATCATTAAAATCCCAAAATTAAGCAAAAGCCGATTTCATAAGAAATCGGCTTTTTATTAAATAACATAGTTCATGTAATACTGTTATTTGTTAATTGGTGCAAGCTTTGCTGTAAAATGTCTTAACACTTCTGGTTCCCAAGTGATTTTATATCCTTTTACTGAATTTGCTCTGCTCTTTATAGCAACTAAGCAGTCGACAATATAGTCAAGATGTGCCCGAGTATATACTCTTCTAGGAATCGCCAACCTGCAAAATTCAAATTTAGATTCAATTTGCTTTCTGCTCATTGG
>CAYRVM010000164.1:0-4057 GCA_964427575.1 uncultured Oscillospiraceae bacterium
ATTAACCTAATAGGTAAATAATTTACAATTGTTTTTGTTGTTTCTTCTTCCTTTGTATTATTAATAATACTCTTTATTTTGCTCCGCCTAAACAACAAATATTCGACTCATATTCATTAATGCAATAGCGATCTCCATTAGCGAAGGCTCAACAACAAAAATATCCGCCATTAAATATAGCGGATATTTGCTCATGGGCTCACGCCCAATCTTTAATTCATTTTTCGTTTTGGCCATTATTTCAGCGTTTTCACAACCTCAATCGCTTTAAGCAATTGTGGGTCGCTCTTATCGGTTACTAGACCTGCCACGTACTTTATAACGTCTTCGTCAAGCTTGTTTCTGGTTGAGTTATCCAGTACTCCGTATGAGTACATCTTGCTTTGCTTCTGATATTTTTTAACTGCTGTTACGGTCTGGTAGTCCATTACTCCGTTTACATTTAGCTTGTATCCTAGGAAGGCCAGTCTCTGCTGAGCTCCGAATACATTAAGTCCTTTGTCCCCTGATTTTGGTTTATTGTTTTCAATCATTGGTGCATAGGAATTAACCTTGTCTGTAAGTACTCTGAGTTCCTCTTCACTTAGTAGCATGTTTGAAACTTCTATGTCTGGTATAATTCCAATCTTATCTATCTTTGTCTTATTTGGAGTCAAGAAATAATATTTGGAAAGCTTCATTCCTGCTCCATTTGCTAAGCTTTCAACTTGTTGAGCTGTCCCTTTGCCGTAACTTGTCACTCCAACTATTGTTGCCTGCTTGGTATCTTGGAGCGCCCCGCCCAATATTTCAGATGCGCTAGCGCTGCCTTCATTCATGAGAACTACCATTGGAAAGTCTTTGTAAAATACTCCCGTTGAGTTTACAGTTTCAAGAACCTTTCCCTGCTGTTCGAAATGAATGATTGGTCCGCTGGCAATCAATTGATTTGCTATGTTAGTTGCTCCGATTATGTATCCACCTGGGTTGTTTCTAAGGTCTAGGATTAAATATTTCATTCCTTGTGACATTAGATTTAACTTTGCCCCGGTGAATTCCTTATCCACATCGTTGTCGAAGCTATCTATTTTAATGTATCCAATTTCGCTGTCTATCATCTTACTAGATACTGCTAATACTTTTATTACTTCCCTAGTAATAGTAAATCTTATAACTCCAACATGCCCAGGTCTTTCCACTGAGAAAGAAACCTTTGAGCCTGCCTGCCCTCTTAGAAGATTAGGTATGTCATTTGGAAGATTTCTAACATTTCTACCATTAATATCTACAATTACATCGCCTGATTTAACTCCAGCTTTTTCCGCAGGGCCACCACTAATCGGTGCTACCACCTTGCAAGTATTCCCAATAATGTCTAACGAAACTCCAACTCCAGAAAATTCGCCATTAACATTGTCTATGAAATCATTTTTAGCTTGTTGTGTTGGATAATATACACTGAATGGATCTAGGGTGTCGAATATCCCCTTAAATGCTCCATTGACAAGTTGCTCATATGTAACTTGATCCTTGTACTCTCCCTTTATTTCATCCATAAGGGTTTTCATGAAGTCTAGTTCAGCATTTACATATGTTTTGTCAGTTGTTTCTGCCGCATATACAGCATTGCTTCCAAATAAAAGAAATACAAACGAAAATGAAGTTACAACCATTGCAATAATAGTTACTATTGCAATTACCTTCGCTATTTTTCTTGCAGTATTATGATCCATATTTTTTCTCCTTACATTATCTCAATATCTAGTCTGCTTCTACCTTCGGAAAGCCCCTTAAGACTTATGTGATAATCTATATTTAGGGATCCTTTAGCGGTATCCTTGTTGATGTTATTTACGATGTCATTAGTCAAGACTTCCATTTCAACTGATCCATAAGGTGTCTCGTAAAATCCGTTGAATCTTTTTCCTTTTTTAAACTCCATCTCTGTTTCCATAGATGTACCTTCACCAAATCTTCTCATTTCAATCTTGTCTTTTGTAATCTTTAAGCTTGTAGTGCAACCAATCATTCCAGAAAATTCACTTTCTGGGTATGTCAAATAAACAGCTTCTCCCTCTTCGTAAATCTTGCCTTCGGTTACGAATTCCATCTGTTCTTCTTCTTTATCCTTAGTTATTTGCACGCCAACTATTTTAAGCATAATATCTTTCATTTTTACCTCTTTTCGATCTTTGCTACTTACTATCTTTTTCACATTCTTACCCTTTTCCCATACTTTATATTCAACCATAGTATCTCCCCTCCCCATAAATCCTATTTGCTAGCTTGTCTTTCAATTGCCAGCTCAATAATCCTCTCAATTGCTTCTTTATAAGCAACGCCTGTGTTTTGCCACAGAGATGGAAACATGCTGAATTTTGTAAAACCAGGGATGGTGTTAATTTCATTTATATATATTTTTCCATTGTTTTTATCAAGGAAAAAATCTATTCTAGCAAAACCTGAGCCGTCTATTGCCTTATATGCCTTGATCGCCAGCTCTCTAATTTCTTTTGCAACTTGCTCTGGTATATCTGCTGGGATTGACATCTTTGATTTCCCACCGTCGAAATATTTTGCTTCATAGTCGTAAAATTCTTTGGATGGAATTATCTCTCCAACCACAGAAGACTCTGCTTTATAGTTCCCTATGATTCCAACTTCGAGCTCCCTTGCCGAAATTCCTTCTTCAACTAGGATTCTTCTATCGTGTTTAACTGCTTCGATGAGCGCCTTCCTCAAGTCCTGCAATGTCTTACTCTCATCTTCGTTTTTATCAACTTTGCTAATTCCGACACTTGATCCCATATTGGAGGGTTTAATAAATAATGGGAAAGTCAATTCGCTTTGTATTCTAGATATTACTGCTTCTAGGTTATCTGCTATTTCTTCTTTGAAAACTAGCAAATGCTTGCAAATCGGTAACCCCGCCCTTGCAAATATCTCCTTAGATAGCGCCTTGTCCATAGCGAGTGATGAAGCCAAAACTCCGCAACCTGCATAAGGTATATTTATCATTTCAAAGAGCCCCTGAATTGTTCCATCTTCCCCAAATGGCCCATGAAGAACTGGAAATACTACATCGATTTCATCTAAAAGGGATCTGCCTTTATATCCAAGAACTGCCTTAGCTTCTGGCTTTACTTCTTGTTTTAATTCTTTGCCAGACTTTAGACTATTATCGCTTGCTTTAAGTTCCACTTGACCTTTATTTAATTTTGATTGCTCATTTCTTTTGGATTCTGCTCGAGCGTTTTCTATTCTTGCAAAATCTTCCCACTTACCTGATTCGATAAGCTCAATCGGCCCGTTATATTTAACCCATTGCCCTTCCTTGTTAATTCCAATAGGGACAATTTCAAATTTTTCCTTGTCAATCGCATTTATAACTGAAGTAGCTGACATAAGGGAAATCTCGTGTTCCATAGATTTGCCCCCGAAGATAATGCCAACTCTTATTTTATTATTGTTCTTTATTACTGTAGTCATCTTTGCCCTCGAAATCGCTAATTAATAATTTAGGTCTAATTATTATACCACAAACTTGCTATAATCCAAACACTTTAAGTACGCCCATGCTCAACGATGTTACAATTATGCCTGCGCCAAGGTCCCCTAGGAATAATGCTGGGAAGGCAATTTTAAATCTCATATTAAGAAGCACCGCCGCAAGAGTGCCTGTCCAAACGCCAGTTCCTGGAAGAGGTATAGCAACAAAAATGAGCAAACCCCAAAATCCATATTTGACAATCTGGTCGCTCTTTGTCACTGTTTTTTGCATTAATCTTCCTAAATGTCTTTCGAAAAATGGTTGCTTCATTAGGAGTCTGAAAACTGGCCTTATCCCGAAATAGAGAAATGGTACAGGGAACATGCTTCCCACCATGCTTAGAAAAAAAGAATAAAACGGAGAAAGCCCTAAAGAAATTCCAAGCGGAATAGATCCTCTAAGCTCAATTACAGGTATTGCGGATGCAATAAGCACTACCCACTCCACCGAAAAAATTCGTTCTAGCCATAAGATTATTTGATCCATATCGTCTCCTTGCTTGTCTTTGTTTTCATAGGTTACATTATA
>CAYRVM010000165.1:0-4054 GCA_964427575.1 uncultured Oscillospiraceae bacterium
GGCTGAGTTAGAACAGGTAGTGACCATCAATAGAAAAGCAATTGCATCATTTCTTAATTCCCTTTCCTTCCCACTTTATTTCTTGGATTTTGAAACTTTCATGCCGCCGGTTCCTCTTTATGACGGAACAAGGCCGTATCAGCAGATCCCAAGTCAATATTCTTTGCATTACTTAGATTCACCGGGGGGCAAACTGGAGCACCGAGAATTTCTGGCTCAGGAGGGTCTAGATCCGAGGCCGACTTTGGTAAAGAGCTTGGTAGAGGACATACCGGCATTTGCCTGTGTGCTGGCTTATAATATGGCTTTTGAAAAAGGCATTATCAAGAATCTAGCCGAAAGCTTTCCTGCCCAGCGAGAAGTGCTCATGAGGATTCACGATAATATAAAGGATCTGATGGAACCATTTAAGAGCAAACATTATTATACAAAAGATATGCAAGGCAGCTTTTCCATTAAATATGTTCTCCCTGCGCTTTTCCCAGATGATGAGGATCTGTCATATCATAATCTTGATTTGATCCACGACGGAACCGAGGCAATGAACGCATATGCTACATTAACCGAACTCCCTGAAGCTGAGAGGCTGAAGGTTCGACAAAGCCTTCTTGAATACTGCAAACTGGATACCTTGGCAATGGTTAAGATTTGGGGGAAGTTGAGCGAGCTGATGGTCGAATAAAAGTTCGGAAAGGAAGATAAGGATGAGGTATGATTTAGGTGAAGAATCCTAGAAAGAATCTGTTTACAAATACACTTATATGATGCACAATATAAGTGCGAATGTAATCGGAGGTGATATACATGGATGCCACAAAACTTGTATTGAGTTGGGCTAATGAAAATAATGGAATGTTCTTGACTTCGGATCTAGATAAAATTCAAGTTTCAAGAACACATTTATCGAAAATGGAGTCACAAGGCCTTCTGGAAAGAGTTTCGCGAGGGGTCTATATAGCAGGAGATCATATTGACGACAAACTTTACTACACACAAATAAAAGCAAAGAAAATCATATATTCTCACGAAACAGCTTTATTCTTTCATGGACTAACTGATAGGACTCCAAACAAATTTTCTCTGACTGTACCTAGCTCATATAAACCATCAAAACATATTAGCGAAAATTATAAGGTATATTTTATTAAAAAAAGTTTGCATGGCTTAGGAACTATTAAGGTTAAAACAAGCCTAGGTAACGAAATCCTGATTTATGATATTGAGAGAACGATCTGCGACGTGCTTAGGAATAGAAGCAAAATCGACCCTCAAATATTGAATGAAACTATGAAAAAATATGTCATTATGAAAAACGCAAATTTTAATTTACTTAATTCATACGCCGCTATATTTGGAATTTCTAAAATAGTGCGGCAATATATGGAGATATTAATGTGAGCAATAAGGCTATGCGTAAGGCAAATGAATTTATGTCACCGCTGGTGACACAAATAAGATGAGTGAAAGCTTAAGGATCGTCGATGAAGTAATAGAGAAGACGGGTGCGATGCAGAATTGCAATTGTGCAGTGAATAATCCGAAGGGGACTTGCTGCTACCCGGATATTGTTTATGTGTTTGAGAAATACAGATAGAGAAATTAACATAAGATAGCGAACTTTGAGGGTCGGATTAGTCCGGCTCTTTTTTATTGCGAGGATTAAGCCGCAATAGCAGCGGTGGAGATGGAGCAGGGTCGAATAAAAGTTCGGCAGGGTAGGGAGAGATGGGGTATGATTTAGCTAGTCAATTGGTACGCAGTGAGTACCAATTTGACATATGTGCTAAAATAAATTATAATATTAGCACAAAAGACAAATTGGGGGCGTTAGCTTATGAAAAATACTGAAGAACTAAAAGCACTTATCAAAAAATCTGAAGGTGTTATTACCACTAAGTTAGTAGAAGAAAACAGTATTCATCGCGAATATTTAAGAGAATTAGTTCGAGATGGAGATTTAGAACGAGTTGCTTTTGGTATTTATATAACGCCAGAAATGTGGGAGGATAAACTGATGATTCTTCAATTAAGAAAGAATAAGATGATTTATTCCCATGAGACAGCTTTATATTTGAACGATTTCACAGATAGAGATCCTGTACAATATGTCGTGACAGTACCCCATGGCTATAATCCTACTCGGTTGAAAAAGGAAGGTTTAAACGTGCATACAGTTAAGAGAGATCTGTTTGGATTAGGTGTATGCTACAGAGAAACGGCTTTTGGACACAAGGTAAAGACATACGACATTGAGAGAACTATTTGCGATATTTTGCGGGATAGAAATAATCAGGATCCTGCTATCGTTAATGATGCAATTAAAAGGTATTTTAGAAAAAAAGATAAAGATCTAAATAAGCTTATGAAATATGCAGGGCTACTTAGGGTAGAGAATGTTCTTAAGCCTTACTTGGAGGTGATGGCATGAAGACATCTACACAATTGAAGGCATTAATTCGCAATTTATCAAAGAATAAAGATGTTAAGGCTGAGATTTTACTCAGAAACTTTATGCTTGAAAGGCTACTTGAGAGGATCTTATTATCAGAATATAAAAATCAATTTATTCTTAAAGGTGGGATGCTCATTGCCGCAATTGTAGGAATTGATTCTCGTTCGACCATGGATATGGACGCAACCATTCGAGGATTTAAGTTAACTGAAAAAGAGCTTGAAGATGTCATCAACAAGATTTTATCTGTACCTTTAGATGATGGTGTTTCCATGACTCTTGGTAAACTTGAAAACATCCATGATGAATCCGAATATTCTGGGATCAGAGTTTCGATTAATGCAATAATGGACAAAACGAAACAGACCATGAAAGTTGACATCACTACTGGTGACACAATAACGCCTGAAGCTATTGAATACCCATTTAAATTATTATTGGGGGATAGAAGCATTTCCGTTTTAGCTTATAATCTTGAAACTGTATTTGCTGAAAAATTGGAAACAATTTTATCAAGAGGTATAACAACGACAAGAATGCGTGACTACTATGATATTTACATTTTAATGATGGTACACGAAGGCGATCTAAATGAAGACATTTTGAATGAGGCTTTTAGAAAAACTTCTCAAAACCGAGGAAGTTTTGATAATATAAAAACCAATGGCCGTGAGTATATTCAAATGATAGAGAATTCGAAAGTTCTATCGGAGTTATGGGAAAAATATCGATCAAAAAATGAATACGCATCTGAAGTAGAGTGGTCAGATGCATTACAATATGTTAAGAAAGTATTTAAGAAAATTAAAATATAAATTATTTTGTGCCACTATACTTCCGCAATATCGAATACAATTAAATTAGGAATTATATTCGGGAGGTGCAATAATGTTAAACTTCATCATGTTCATAATAGTCACAGTCATTGCAACTATGTTCCGATTAGTACGAATGAAGTGGTGACAAATCGAATAAATCTGTTTGGAGGACAATAAATGGCAGACGACTATGGATACTTCGGAACTGGCGACGCCGGCTACAACCAATACATTGCTGCATCGGGCGAGGACAAAGATCCGAAGGGTGGCGGTAGTGGTGGCGGCGGGCGAGGACCCAACAAAGGCGGCCGCCCCAAGATTGGCTGCTTTACAATATTAGCGATAATATTTGTGCTCGCAGCAATCGGAACGCTTTTCGATTAATATACTGTAAAAAAATTCATTCTGAAATAAGGTTAGCAATTCGCTTAGATACGATGAATGGAGGTAATATTATGCTGAATTTATTATGGTGGTTAACAGTCGGATTTTTTGTTTTTATGTACAAGTTAATTAAGGCTAATAGCTAGGAAATTATTGGGGTGGATACTGCAGCAATGCTGTATAAGATTTAAATATTCAATTATCAAGAGTTGAGGTAGAGAGTTAGCTCATTGACCTCATACCAACCTACAATTAAGCAAGGTGGTTCTGCTAACAACGATAAGGAGAAATAAAATGGATAACCAAGTTACGTTTACTATCAAGGGGGAACAATACACTAAATTAATGGCTTTTGTTAAATTGCTCAGAAAATAATTATCCTATTGTTCTTTGAGATATG
>CAYRVM010000166.1:0-3955 GCA_964427575.1 uncultured Oscillospiraceae bacterium
TTTTCTCTTTTCATAAATAGTATTCCCTAGCTCATCCATATTTTTCTTTGCCATGAGCAATAAGGCTTTTTTCTCTCTTCTGGCCGGTGAAAAAATCTTTACCGACCCTCCCTTTATTTTTTTTAGCCATTCTTCAATTAATAATTTTTCTGGAATCTCTTCTTCAACTATTATTTCTCTAGGTATTATATTCATATCTCCATAATATTGCTTAATAAATGCCTCAATAAGAGATGCATTTTCTTCTTCTCCAAGTGTTTGAAGCTTGAAATAATCTTTTCCCATAAGCTTTCCTTTTCTTATGAATAATACAATTCCATAGGCTTCAGGATCATTGTTTTCTCCAATTCTTGCTGTTACTATTACGTCAATGTCTTCTGGTTTTTCTAACACTACATTTTGCTTTCCCGAAATCGAAGTAACCGCTATAATGTAATCTCTATACACTGCTGCCGCTTCAAAATTGAATTTATCAGATTCGCCCTTCATTTTAACTTCTAAATAGTCAAGAATTTTCTTGCTTTTACCTTGAAGGAATTCTTGTATTTCGCTCACGTATCCCATATACTCGCTCTTATTTACATTGCCCTGGCATATTCCTAAGCATTGTCCGATATGATAGTTCAGGCATGGTTTTGAGTCTTTTGGGAAATTCATCGAAGAACATTTCTTAAGTGGATAAATATAGTTTAGCATGTCAATTATTTGATTGACTGCACTCGCATCTGTGTATGGGCCAAAATATTTACTTCCATCCTTTAAGACTTTTCTTGTTTTGAGTATTCTGGGGAATTCTTCTCTCATCGTTAGCTTAATATATGGGAAAGTCTTATCATCCCTAAGCAAGACATTATATTTAGGCATATATTTTTTGACAAGATTGCCTTCTAATATTAATGCTTCCACTTCAGAATTCGTTACAATATATTCAAACTCAAAAATATTAGAAACCAGAGCTTGAGACTTTAAATCTTTTTTGTCAATGCTCTGGAAATATTGTCTGACCCTCTTTTTCAGAGAAATTGCTTTCCCTACATAAATAACTTGGCCAAACTGATCCTTGTAAATATAAACACCTGGTTTGTCTGGAAGCAACTTAAGGTTTTCATTGAGATCAAACATTTAGGATTATCTCCTTGATTTTATGTGTTAAAATTTTCATTTCTTCTGGAGTACCTATAGTAATTCTGAGATAATTATCAATCAATGGCTTATTAAAATATCTTACTAGAACACCTTCTTCTCTCAATTTGAGAAAAAGATATTCAGCTTTGTAGCTTTCATGACTTACAAAGATGAAATTAGCTTGGGAAGGAATAACATTGAAATCTAATTTAATAAGATCATTAGTAATTTTGTCCCTAGTGGATATAATTTTGTCCCTAGTTTCTGCAAAATAAACGCTATCTTGTATGGAGGCAGTGGCACCAGCAATGGCCAACCTATCTAGCGTATAAGAGTTAAATGAGTTTTTTATTTTATTTAATGCTTCTATTAATACTTTATTACCAATTGCGAATCCAACTCTCAATCCAGCTAATGATCGTGATTTTGAAAATGTCATGGCAACTAATAAGTTTGGATATTTTTTAATTAACTCGATGGCTGACTCACCTCCGAAATCAATGTATGCCTCATCAATTAGGACAACCCTCTCAAGATTATTTTTTAATATTTCTTCTATTTCATTAAGTTTTAAACCTCTACCTGTTGGAGCATTTGGATTAGGAATTAATATTCCTGATATTTTCACTTCGCAGTCCGGTGCTCCGGATTTTATTAATTCTCTTCGATAGTTTTTGTTATTATAATCCAAAGCATTTATAGAAAAATCTTCTGTAAGAGGTATTTCTAAATACTTTGTATCAAATAAATTTGAAAATACCGGATAAAAACTATATGTTATATTTGGAAAAACCACAGTTCCATCTTTGAAAAATGCAGGAAAAGCAAATGCTAAAATTTCATCTGAACCGTTGCCAATAAAGATATTTTCTTTTCCCACGTTGTATTCTTTTGAAATTGCGGTCTTCAATAGATTGCACTCTGGATCTGGATATAATCTTAATCTTTCAAGCTCAGTATAGATTCCTTCCTTTACCCTAGTCGAAGGAGGATAAGGATTTTCATTAGTATTTAGCTTTATATATTCTCTATCTGCTCTCTGTTCACCTGGAACGTAGGGTTCAATTTCGCGCGCTAGCTTTGTTAAATATTCAGCCATTAGTCAGTTCTCCTCTTAAGTTTGTCTGCATAAGTTCCTTTGTCTTTTCAATAGAATAATTTTTACTTAGCAAATAATATAGTTTCGTTACAGCTGCAGAAGGTGTCATATCAAATCCACTTATCGCCCCTGCATCTATCAGACCTTTGCTAGCTTCATATTCTCCAATATTAGCGCTCCCTCTAAGGCATTGTGTACAGACGACAATAATCGTTCCATTTTCTGTCGCCTTCTTGAAAATCTTGCTTAACTCTCTATTCTCATTAGGAATGTTTCCCGCACCGTAAGCTTCAAGCACTATACCCTTAAGGTTTTTAGTTATTAAATTATTCATTATCTCAACTTGCATTCCAGGAAAAACCTTGAGCATTGCTATTTGCTGATCTTTAATTTCAAAGAGTTCTAATTTTTCTTTGCCCTCGCTTGTGCTCAATGGCATAATTGCGTTATTGTCTAAAACTATTGAGACACCAGCTGTACCAAGCGGTGGGTAATTTGGTGATTCAAAGGCATTAAGTGATGATGAGCTTACCTTAGTCGCCCTGTTTCCCCTCATCAATGTATTGCCAAAGTATAGGCAAACCTCATGCAATTTGGGATTAGTAGCAAGAATCATTGATGCGATTAGATTATCTCTAGCATCATTTCTAATTTCGAAAAGCGGAATTTGTGAGCCTGTTATTATTACTGGTTTTCCAAGATTTTCAAGCATGAATGATAATGCAGAGGCTGTGTATGCCATAGTATCGGTTCCATGCAATATTACAAATCCTGAGTACTCATCATAATTTTCTTTAATGTCTTTTGCTATTTTTATCCAGTCTTTTAGATTCATGTTTGCAGAGTCTAGTAATGGTTCATATTCATGGAACTTGTATGTAGGCATCTCCTCGTTTTTTAATTCCCTGATCATTTCTAATTCTTTTTCCATATTGCCTTTAAGTGGAGAATAGCCATCTTTAGTCTTGCTCATTCCAATCGTTCCACCTGTATATATTATATAAACCTTTTTTCTCACAACTAACCTCTTCTCTAAACAAGCACTTGTTTAGCTTCGTCCATTATCTCTAGCAATAATTTTTCTTTATCTTCTGATAGAGGACATTTCTGTTCTCCATTGAGTATCTCTTCGACTTTTTTTCTGGCATTTGATAGTAAATCTGGATTGCCAAGAAGCTCCCATTCGTCATGAGAATTTCTATCGCATATTTCCGATATGTAGAACTCACTGCTACGGAAAGCTTGTCTTGTGTTCTTTTGCTTTAAGAAATGTCCTCCATGCCCTACTTGCTTAATGTCTTCATAATAATCTTTTTCAGGCGAAATATCTATGCCATCCTTAAGTCTCTTGCATAATTTTGCAATTTCGCCATCAATAACAATTTGTTCGTACGACAAGGTCATACTGCTTTCGACCAACCCTATACCTTGTACAATATCCGTTCCAGAGAGTACGAGAGGCATAGTTGTGATTATTTTTTCCATAACCGATTGCATGCCCGGTGACTTTGCGTCAGTCAGACATCCTGCCGACATGTTGGGCAAGCCATAATATCTTGCCATATCTCCCATTGCGCCAATCTGCAAGATAGTTTCTGGTGTACCTTCGAGAAACATTCCACTCTTCGGATGCACGACTCCAAGTGCCGCCCCATAGATTAGGGGTGTCCCCGGCGTTGCGGCTTGAAAGATGACTAAAGCGGAGAGCGCTTCTGCATTTGCCATGGCAAC
>CAYRVM010000167.1:0-2393 GCA_964427575.1 uncultured Oscillospiraceae bacterium
AACAAGTAGGTTTATGGTTATTAGTGTCTTAGATTAAGGCATACAAACTGCGATTTTTTGCCCTGTGGGAACATGCTAAAATTAGCGTTTCCCCTTAAAACTAAGCGAGGAGGTTTTAATTATGTTTAACTACGGATTAAAAGATAAGGTAGTGCTTATAACAGGAACAAACAATCCTAAGGGCATCGGTGCAACAATGGCACTTTCCTTTGCTGAGCAAGGAGCAAAGGTTGCGATGGTTTATAAAAAAATGGATTTTGAGTACAAGGAAGAATTAGCTGTCGGAGATAGCCTTGATTCATATTACAAAGCATTGTCTATGGACTGCTCGGAAGTGGAAGCAGTAATTTCGAAAATCACAAAAAACTATGTGATAATTGAATCCGACATTTCTGCTGAAGGCAACATTGCAAATATTTACGAAAAAATTGAAGCGAAACTCGGCAAGGTGAATATTCTTGTAAATAATGCAGCTGGCTATCCAGAGCAAGATACCATTTTTACTATTAAAAATAGCGATATTATAAGCACATACGGCACAACTGTTCAAGGCACTATCATGATGATTCAAGAGTTTATTAAGCGTGGATACGGTCATCTGATAGATGATAGTAAAAGCTTGCAAGAAAGATTGATTGATTACGGAAAACACAAAAGGCTAAGCGACAATGATCATTATGGAAGAATTATAAATTTTAGTACCGATTCAGCCCAGATTATGGCAGGCCAAATTTCCTATGGTTCAAGCAAAGCAGCAGTGGAAGCTTTGACAAGATCCATAGCTATGGAAGTTGGCTATCTTGGCGTAACTGTTAATACAGTAGCTCCTGGACCTACTCAAACGGGTTGGATGAATAGCGAGTTAGTAGAAAGTGTTTTACCACAAATACCAATGGCAAGAATCGGCACTCCTCAAGATATTGCAGATACTGTGCTATTTTTGGCATCGGATAAAGCTTCATGGGTGACAGGACAGGTGATAAAAGTATCAGGTGGACACTCGCTATAAGCATTAGCATTGCTCTACTGCTTGAACCATTCGTTCCGGATCAAGGCTTGAATTAAAAAATTGAAAAGTAATTTGCGACAACTCAAATGGAGTCGATAGGAAATTTCTTATTGCAGTGATTAGCACTCGATGCATATTGAGGTCGTAACACTACTTGTGCGAAAGTAAAATGACCGCAGAAGTAGATGTACGACCCATGCAAAGGTTGCCCAAGAGCGAAGCGATTGGAAGCAACCTACTGCTGAGATATGCAGCCTCTTAGTGAGGAAATAAGGTAAGCGAACTTAGAGATGCAATCGATCTGAACGAAGTTCAGATCAAGCAAAAAGCCTCTTAGTGAGGAAATCAAGTAAGCGAACTTAGAGATGCAGTCCGCATGCCCGAAGGTCAGGTGAACTGTCGCTCTGATTACGAAGAAATAGAGCTCATAAATGATTGAAAACAGGCGCTTTGAGAAATCAAGGCGCCTTAATTAAAATATTTCTTCACTTTTACGCTAACAAAGAGTATAATGAACGCATAGAAGTGAAAGGTTGTGATTTCAATGGACACATATGAAATTGTTATGGATCTAATAAATAAAAATAATGGCATTATTTCCACTTCGGAAATCGTTAACCAAAATATTGACAAGAAATATCTTTCTATTATGGTTCAAAGGGGAATGATAGAGAGGGCATCAAGAGGCGTTTATGTTCTACCCCATGTTATGGAAGATGAACTATATGCAATCAGTATCCGCTGCAGAAAGGGAATTTTTTCTCACGATACAGCCTTGTTCCTACACGACTTATCAGATAGGACACCTCTGCGCTTTTCAATGACATTGCCAAAGGGGTATAACCCTTCTTCATTAAAGAATCAAGCCTTGGATTTTTTTTATGTTAAACCGGACCTGCTCACCCTCGGGATGATCAAAATCTTATCGCCACACGGAAAACCGATTATTACTTATAATATAGAAAGAGCAATATGTGATATTGTGCGAAGCAAATCCAGAATGGATATGCAGATTTTTACTGATGCACTAAAGAGATATTCAAAGAGTAAGGATAAAGATTTGAACATATTAATGAAATATGCAAAGACTTTCAAAATTGAAAAGAAAATGCGTGAGTATATGGAGGTGCTTATTTGAAAAATGCAATGCAACTAAAAACAATATTAAAAGAATCTGGGATGAATATTCAAATAAATTAAATTATGCCAATGGTATAAAGTTTGAAGACACGCTAGACTCAATGGGAAAATTATCAAAGCTATTATTATGAAATAGAGAGGAGATTTTGATTATGTTAAGCTACGGGTTAAAGGATAAGGTAGTGCTTATAACGGGAACAAACAATCCTAAGGGTATCGGTGCCGCGATGGCACTTTCCTTTGC
>CAYRVM010000167.1:2403-3918 GCA_964427575.1 uncultured Oscillospiraceae bacterium
AACAAGTAGGTTTATGGTTATTAGTGTCTTAGATTAAGGCATACAAACTGCGATTTTTTGCCCTGTGGGAACATGCTAAAATTAGCGTTTCCCCTTAAAACTAAGCGAGGAGGTTTTAATTATGTTTAACTACGGATTAAAAGATAAGGTAGTGCTTATAACAGGAACAAACAATCCTAAGGGCATCGGTGCAACAATGGCACTTTCCTTTGCTGAGCAAGGAGCAAAGGTTGCGATGGTTTATAAAAAAATGGATTTTGAGTACAAGGAAGAATTAGCTGTCGGAGATAGCCTTGATTCATATTACAAAGCATTGTCTATGGACTGCTCGGAAGTGGAAGCAGTAATTTCGAAAATCACAAAAAACTATGTGATAATTGAATCCGACATTTCTGCTGAAGGCAACATTGCAAATATTTACGAAAAAATTGAAGCGAAACTCGGCAAGGTGAATATTCTTGTAAATAATGCAGCTGGCTATCCAGAGCAAGATACCATTTTTACTATTAAAAATAGCGATATTATAAGCACATACGGCACAACTGTTCAAGGCACTATCATGATGATTCAAGAGTTTATTAAGCGTGGATACGGTCATCTGATAGATGATAGTAAAAGCTTGCAAGAAAGATTGATTGATTACGGAAAACACAAAAGGCTAAGCGACAATGATCATTATGGAAGAATTATAAATTTTAGTACCGATTCAGCCCAGATTATGGCAGGCCAAATTTCCTATGGTTCAAGCAAAGCAGCAGTGGAAGCTTTGACAAGATCCATAGCTATGGAAGTTGGCTATCTTGGCGTAACTGTTAATACAGTAGCTCCTGGACCTACTCAAACGGGTTGGATGAATAGCGAGTTAGTAGAAAGTGTTTTACCACAAATACCAATGGCAAGAATCGGCACTCCTCAAGATATTGCAGATACTGTGCTATTTTTGGCATCGGATAAAGCTTCATGGGTGACAGGACAGGTGATAAAAGTATCAGGTGGACACGCGTTATAAGCATCAGCTTTTACATAATTTGATACGATTAGATATATAAAATGGGGTGTGAGATATGGAATTCACCGTATCTAATAAAGAGGTTATAAGAAGAAAAACAGCATACGTGGCCCTTGTAATCAGCCTGTTTGTTGGCTTGCTTCTATTTTCAAAACTATTGAATATCCGATTAATATCAAGTCTATATCTCTCTTTCATTGCTGCTTTTTTTCTATTGGGCGTTTTAAGCTTCCGTTTTCTCAATTTATTGAGGACAATAAAAATTCGCCTTTCGGATCAGGAAATCGAAAGGCTTAGTGGGAAGATCTCAGAAAGATTTCTCCTGTCAGAAATTGAAAGAATCAAGATAAAGAGGCGCAGCAGTGGTGCTATCAGAGAAATATATATTTTCTTTCGAAACCATAAACTTCTGAGCAGCAACCTGATGAAAAATCTCTTGTCCCGCGCAAAACACACTCACTCGTCCGTTACCGGCCACACCGATACCCAGCGCAACTTGCGGATTT
>CAYRVM010000168.1:0-3917 GCA_964427575.1 uncultured Oscillospiraceae bacterium
CAGGGGTTAATGAAAACCAGCAACTCAGATATGAACATTGAGAGGCTACTAAGTAGTTATGTAACTTCAAATTCATCAACTGATGTTGAAGCTTATAATAATGCAAAAACTATGTATGCTTTTTTAAAGAATTTGGTAGGTGATGATGCTTTCATTAAAATTAATTTAGGTAACTCGAGCTCATACAGTTTAAAACTTAATCCATTGACTGTGACAAAAGCTTTAGCAAAAACAGCCTTAACAGAAGGATTTGCATTACTTGATAGCGATTTAGCGCAAATAAAAGATAGTATGAATTCTGTTGATTTTAATTTTGATATTTTGATTAATGCAAATAATGATAAGCTCTCAAGCTATGACCTTGCTGGAGATGTAAACTATCAAGAGATCAAGTCAAATTTTAAATTAAGTAGAACCCAAATGAGTTCAAGTATGGAAATTGGTGTTATAGCCAAGGATATGTTAGATATAAATATCACATGGAATTCACTTCTTGAAGAATCAACCCAAGATGTGAACTTAAATCTGCCAGCTGGATCAAAAATTATTGACTACACTAATATAATTTAAGAAGGAGAATTTTATGAGAATAATGAGCAGGACACTACTATTTGTAATGTTATTTTTTTTGGCTAGCAATATCAATGCTTATGCATTTACGATCTCGCCGATTCCAATTATAGAACCTTTACCAATTTTCAAAGTTGCTCCGGCAGCACCTTCAGGTTTGAATGCTAATGTCTATGTTACGGGGGATGTTGAGCTTGAATGGACTGATAACTCAACCAATGAAAATAGCTTTACTGTTTATAGAGCAGTAAATTCAGGAACATATACCGAATATAGAACCGGCATAACTGACACAACTATGATGGATTATTACACTCAAGATGGAAATTATTATTATTATGTAGTCAAAGCGGTTAATGTTTATGGAGTTTCTGTTTCTTCAAATGAAGCTAGCGCAACTGTTCCACTTTTTTTCCCTTATAATTTTAAGGCGACTCAAGTAGGAAGCATTGTGAAACTTACATGGGATGATTTTGCTGAGACCGAACAGAACTATGTAATTGAAAGAGTTGCATCTGGAGGACCTTTTCAAACACTAGCAACATTAGCAGCCAACAGTACATCATATGATGATTACGATGTAACTGCTGGATTAGGATATACTTACAGAGCATATGCAAAAAATGCTAATATGCAATCAGAGTATTCATTTGAGTCTAGCGTTGCTATTCCAGCCGTCGTGGCTCCTGTTTTGCCTCCGGGTGCTGTAGATTTTTCTTCAGCAAGTACTTGGGCTGTGCCAGAGATTCAAAAGGCTATAGATTATAAATTGACAACTGATAAGGTTTTGATAGACTTTACGAAAAAAATTACCCGTGAAGAATTTTGCGAAATAGCAGTTAAGCTATATGAAGCAATGAGCGGTAAAACAGCTATAGTTGATGCTAACCCGTTTATTGATACAACAAATACTGAAATACTAAAAGCTTACAAACTAGGTATTGTTAAAGGAATGTCTGCAAATACTTTTGCCCCAGGCAGTTCAATCACTAGGCAAGAAATAAGTGTAATGTTGTTACGTGCTTTAAAAGCAGCAGAGCCAGGAGCCAGCTATAGCATAGTTGGAGCGCCCGTTTTGGCAGATGAAAATCAAATTGCTACTTGGGCTATAGAGGCAGTAAAATACATGAATAAAGAAGGTATTATGAATGGTGTTGGTGGAAATAGAATTGATCCATTAGGAAACACAACAAAAGAACAAGCAATAGCATTGCTTAAGAGACTATACGAAAAAAGCTTATAATAGCTCCTTACTTAATTAAAATATACATAAACAGAAAAGGGATTGTGCATTAATATGTACAATCCCTTTCCAATATAATTTTATAGATTATATAGCCTATTCAAATAAGAAACAGGTCATTGATAAAGCACCCATCATAGTTGTCTGATTAAATACTGTTACTTTGTCTTCATCTCTCGCTGCACCTAACACATATAGCAACGGATAGAAGTGTTCAGGTGTATAGAAGGCTTGCCTAGCTGATTCACCAGCACTCTTGTAGTTTATTATGTCTTGAAAATTATTATTGACGATTTTATCAGTTATATAATTATCAAACTCGATGGCCCAAGGATAACCTGACTCCATATCCCAGTTGACCTTTGATAGGTTGTGAACAACATTTCCACTTCCGAAAATCATAACGCCTTTATCTCTTAAAGCACTAATCTTTTTGCCAATTTCGTAATGAGTTTCGGCATCTTCTTGCCCATCAATACTTAACTGAAAGACAGGAATGTCTGCATCTGGGTACATAGAATTTAAAACAGACCATGTTCCATGATCGCAACCCCAACTATTATCAATCTTAACATCTTTCCCAATCAAATCCATGGTCAAATGGGCAAGTTCTGTAGAGCCTTTAGGTTGATATTTTACTTGATACAGAGCTTCAGGGAAGCCATACATGTCGTATACTGTTTTGGGTACTTCAGCATCTGTGATTCTAGTTCCATCTGTAAACCAGTGAGCTGAAATTGAAATTATTGCTTCTGGCTTAGGAATTTCGGCTGCTATTTTAGCCCAGCTCCTCGAATATTCATTATCCTCAATAGCATTCATAGGGGAACCATGTCCCACAAATAATGCTGGCATTCTTTTAATTGTGTTTTCCATTTTATACTTCCTTCTATAACTAATTATATTTCTTAAATTATATACCCTTCAAATAATATTTAAACCTACAGCCACACTACTTGATATTTACCTAGCAAAGAAATATACTTTAACTAGATTATTTTCAAGGAGGGATATTATGGTCTTAACAAGAATGGGAGACGGTTACTTTGTTGAAATGTCTACTGCCGACATTAGGAAAGACATTGAAGATGGAGTGGAGACCGCGGCAAAGAAAGCAAAATGCCCGCCGTTGACTGAGGACGACATGAAAAGGCTGATGGACATTATCTGTGAGCCAAGGAAATTCGTCAGTGTTGAACGAGGCAATGAACTAGTCCTCAGCTATGACTCTCAGCCCCTCAAGATTACTAGGCTGGGAATACCAATTGCGATGCCACAGATCCTTCAACTTTATGAAAGAGCGATGATGGCAGATACTTTGGAAATGGCTTATGTACATTATAGTTTTAAATCAGTTAAATCAATTCTTCCAGAAGAACAATATGCTTTATCAGAAGCGCTTCTAGTTACAACACCACCTTTGCTTTATGGCGCAATGCCTAATATGCCAATGTATACAAAGCCCGATGGACCTTGCGAAAATTCTGCGGAATTAATGCCTAAGGGTCTTATTAAGGAGGCCCAAGAAGCCCAAGTAATGGCAGCTGAGATGCTCATTAAGGATATTAATGTAGTTGGTTCAGCAATGTATGAAGCAGGAGCTGATGGGATTGATTTTGATACGACGGCCGCTGGCGGTGATGCTGAGTTTTTCGCTGTTCTTCATGGTGTGGAAAGGTTAAGAGCAAAATATCCAAATATAAATATTGAGGTTGGAATGTCGGGTGAATTTGTCCTTGGCTTTCACAGCGAACTAGAATATAAGGGCAAGCGCCTCGCTGGGATGTACCCACATGATCAGGCTAAAATAGTTGCCGAGGCTGGTGGAAATGTGTTCGGAGCGGTGGTCAATACGAATACAAGAAGAAGCTTTCCATGGAACCTAGCTCGAGCACTTACTATGTGCAAATATGCAGCCGAAGTTTCACCGATTCCTGTCCACGCAAATGTGGGTATGGGAGTTGGCGGCGTTCCAATGCAGATAACGCCGCCGATCGACTGCGTCTCGCGAGCATCGACTGCCATGGCAGAAATCGGCAAGCTCGACGGATTGTAGGTAGGCTACGGCGATCCATCGGGAATGGCTATCGTTCACAGTCAAGCC
>CAYRVM010000169.1:0-3890 GCA_964427575.1 uncultured Oscillospiraceae bacterium
AACCTGAATACACTTCAGTTGAACAGTGCACAGCTGGAGCAAGCGTAATGCTTAATGCAGTTCTAAAGGCTGATAAGAAATAGGCAATGGCTTAATATAAGATTAATTCTACCGCCATTAGCTATTATAATTAATCGATACATTAGAAGGAGAGTTTGACGTTTCAAACTCTCCTTCTTTTTATATTGAATATCAATTTTATGATTTATTCGAATATTATTTATTTTATATGATAATCAGATAATTTATATAGAATTTACTTTTGGCTATCTATTCTATCCCTAATTACGATTACCGCATTTTCGATGTGCTCGGTTAAACTTTTCCCAGCCACACTTACTACGTCAATGTTGCACCTGTTTAGTGGTATTAAGACTTTGTATGCCTTGCTGCTTCCAATTGCTTCTGCCATCTTAGGAGTGAGCTCACCCAGCATTGAGTTTGCACTTAAAATTGCAATCGGTCCAACGATAATATCCACTTCCTTAGCATTTACAACTATCGCATTTTCCCCAGATGCCCCATCAGTCGCTCCAGCTTTATACATATTTTCTGTAGCTCTTGAGTTTGTTCCCAGCGCAATGATTTCAATTGTTGGAAACTCAGCTCGAATTTTTTCAATTAAAGCTTTCCCAATTCCGCCGCCCTTACCATCTACAACTGCAATTCTCATCTTTGACCTTCCTTTAATCTCCCTGAGATTAACCAAGGAGCTGGAAATGGGTCTACCATATTTTTGCTATTGACCCTTGACACCTGTATATTCAATGCCTCGGTACGCTCCAACCCATTTTCTTCAAACAAGGCTGGAAGATGTGTAAGAATTTCAAAATCCAAAGTATAGATTACAAAATACATTAAAGGATTAATTGCTAGCAATCTCTTAATTTCAGTTCCAATCATAGGAGATGCTACAATAAATGCTACATCGGGTTTTGGTAATTTAGTAAGGATTTCATCTTCGAGAGATTCAGCAATTGTTACATTCCTAAGGCCAAATTTCTCAGCATTCTCTCTCATAGTATCCCTGTCACCATGTTTATATTCAACTGCAATTACGCTTCCTTCAGTTGCAATCATGGCAGCTTCCACGGCGATACTCTCACCGGAAATGATGCATATATTATCTTGATCTCTAAGGTTTAATTTATTCATTATAATAGCACGAACTTCCTTGCAGACATAATGAATTGAACCACTTGAGAAACGGTCATTTTCCATACCAATCTGATAGTTAGTTGTAACATTATCGTTAATTATCAGCATTGCGGCCGAAGCATTGATTCCGCGGTCAATCATATCTGATAGTTTCTTATGAATTATCTCGCCCGATGGTTCAGAACCATCGTTATACCAAATGTCACAATCCCCTAAATCAGAGTTCCAAATATTATAGAAAATATCTGGATGCCCAGCATCAGTAAAAACTAACACCGCTTGATTGTTCATTATAGCCGGAATCAAGTTTTTATTTTTCCCTGTAATGTCCAGTATCTTTAGTTTTGAAAGGTTGATCTCAACATTTCTTGAATAATACTGAAGCCAAGATAAAATGACCTCATTAGTAAATATTGTAGATTCCAAAGATAAAACCTCCTTTTTAAGCTTCTATTTCTAAAGCAATAATATCATATTTTTAAGACTTATTTATATAATTGAATCTTAAACTCCGGCTCGCTCTTTCAAACGCTCCCACTTTTGATCAACATTTTTCTGCATTTCTTCGATCATCCATTCATTGCCCTTTTGGAACATATGACTAAACCTACCTTGAGGGCGAAGGAAATCTTCTACTGGTAACTTTTTCTTTGGCGTATAGCTTATGCGCCACACTCCATCTTCAACTTCATAAAGAGGCCAAACACACGTATCAACGGCAAGCTTTACAATATCAGCAAAATCTGCCATTGGATAAGCCCAGCCACGCGGACAAGGTGATAATATGTTTAAAAAGCAAGGGCCTTCTGTGTAAATTGCTTTCTGTGCCTTTGTATGTAGGTCCTTCAAGTTGCCTATGGGTGCCGTCTGAGCAGCATATGGGATATTATGTGCAACAATAATTTCAGTCAAGTCTTTCTTATGTTGTATCTTGCCATTTTTAGCTGACCCTACTCCAGACGTTGTAGTTTTAGCAAATATAGGCGTTGAAGATGAACGCTGAGTTCCTGTATTCATATAAGCTTCATTATCATAGCAGACGTAAACCATGTCATGTCCACGTTCCATTGCACCCGAAAGGGATTGAAAGCCAATATCATATGTGCCTCCATCTCCTGCAAATGTAATGAACTTTACAGTCCCGTCAACCTTATCGCGACGTTTTAAAGCATTATAAGCAGCTTCCACTCCAGAGCATGTAGCTGCAGAGTTTTCAAAAGCCGAATGTATATAACTGTCCATATAGGCAGTGTAAGGGTACATAAATGTTGAAACTTCAAGGCAACCCGTAGCATTTACCACTACTGCCCTATCTTCTTTTTCCAATGCACGAAGAACCCCTGAAACAACGATACCAGCTCCGCAGCCAGCGCAAAGTCTATGCCCTCCAGTTAAACGTGCAGGCTTTTCTACTTCTCGTTTTAGGTCATATACTGTGCTCATTTTCATTCCTCCTTTGTCTCTGTCCCATGTGCATATATACCGGACCAGTCTCTCCGGTTAAAGCTATCTTTTCCAAACGGTTGAATACATTTTCAGCGTCATCGGTTTTAAAATCACGTCCGCCAAGGCCGTAAACTAAATTAATTAATAATGGGCGCTTTTTAAGATCATATAAAGCGCTTCGGGCTTCTGCAAATAGCGGGCCGCCATTAGCTGAAAATCCTTCAGACTTATCCATGATAGCAACTGCCTTTGTATTTGCCAAAGCCTTAGCTAGTTCCTCTGCTGGGAAAGGTCTGAACACTCTAATCTTAACTATTCCTACCTTTTTTCCTTCATCGCGTAGTTTGTCAACGGCCGCTTTTGCTGTTCCAGCACTTGATCCAATCAAAACTAGTGCTAAGTCAGCATCATCCATCCTATATTCTTCAATCAGACCATATTGGCGGCCTGAAATCTTTTCAAAATCTGCAGCAACTTCAAGTATGCGGGCTTTGGCCATCTTCATTGCCTCAGCTTCCATAACCTTATGCTCCATATAATAGTTGCTGATGTCGTAAGGGCCGACCGCTAGCGGGTTTTCCTTTTTCAAAAGATAATTTTCAGGTTTATATTCACCAACGAACTCCCGCACCGCGTCGGTCTCCAACAGCTCAATATTTTCAACTGCATGGCTTGTGATAAACCCATCCATACAAGCCATAACCGGCAACCTGACATTGAGCGCCTCACCAATCGGCATAGCCATGATGAAATTGTCGTAAGCCTCTTGATTATTTTCGGCGTAAATTTGGATCCAGCCGGTATCGCGCGCGCCCATTGAGTCGGAATGGTCATTGTTTATATTAATCGGTCCAGAAAGCGCGCGGGTTACGCACGCAAGTGTCACTGGCAAACGACATGAAGCCGCGACATATAAAAGCTCATACATGAGCGCAAGCCCACATGAGGAGGTTGCACTTACCGCTCTAGCTCCTGAAGCTTGCGACGCTATGCATACCAACATTGAACTGTGTTCAGATTCCAAAGTTACATATTCGGTATTTACCTCACCATTTGCCACATATTCTGCAAAGTATTCTGGTATTTCGGTTGATGGAGTAATTGGGAATGCTCCCATGACATCAGGATTTATCTGTTTCATTGCATAGGCTACAGCCTCATTGCCAGAAAAACATTTACTCATTTGCTTCGCCTCCTGCTGTCATTTTTATTGCATCAAATGGGCATACTTTTACGCAAATGCCACATCCCTTACAGTGCATATAAATAAATTCAAGACGTTTCCC
>CAYRVM010000170.1:0-3875 GCA_964427575.1 uncultured Oscillospiraceae bacterium
GGGCTTCTGCAGGCAAATTAAAAAATGAGAGAATGAATGGAGATAGAGAATTATTTGCTCAGGGAATGGGTAACATTATAGTTCCATTCTTCGGTGGTGTCCCTGCTACTGCTGCGATTGCTAGAACCAGTGTAGCTATTAAGTCAGGTGGAGTGACTAGGTTAACTGGAATAATTCACGCAGTAGGTCTCTTGCTTTCAATGTTTCTTCTTGCACCAGTTATGTCGGCTATTCCGCTTTCAGCATTGGCGGGAGTTCTTATTGTAACGAGCTATAGGATGAACGACTGGACAAACATTAACTATATCTTTAGCCATAAGTTTAAGAGTGGTATTGCAAAATTCTTAATCACAATTGCTGCAACGGTATTCCTGGATTTAACACAGGCGATTATTATTGGGGTCTCTTTCTCAGCCTTCCTAATTGTAATAAGAATTTCTGATATCGATATAACTATTAGCGAAATTGATCCTATCAGGCTAAGCGAGATTGGTATCGAAGTTACGGATGTTCCAGAGCACATAAGGGTTGCATATCTGACGGGCACTATATTTTTTGCCGTAGTTGATAAGTTGAACAAACAACTTTCCGAACTTGATTATACGACAGTATTGATACTTTCAATGAGAGGAGTCCCAGTGATAGATCTTTCTGGAGCTCAAGCCCTCACTGAGCTGAATGAAAATCTAAAAGCGAACGGAACTAAGATAATGATTACAAGCGTTCAACCAAAAGTATATAAACTATTAGAACGAGCTGGTTTTATTGATGATATTGGAATTGAACACGTATTTAAGAGTGCTGAGTTTGCAATAGTGTATGCTCATAAAGAATTTTTAGAAGAACAGAGAAAGGGAAAGAATAATCTATGAAATATTTAATGCTATTTTTAGAAGGATTTATTACTTTTATCTCACCTTGCATATTGCCAATGCTTCCAATATATTTTTCGTACTTGGCGGGGGAATCAGCAAACGATAGTAATAGCAGGTTTGGAAAATTCAAATTAATTGGAAATTCTTTGGGGTTCATTTTTGGATTTACAATAATTTTTGTATCACTTGGTGCATTCTCAGGGAGCCTTGGGCAATTAGTAATTCAAAATATCCGTATGGTAAATATTATTGCGGGTTTAGTAATGGTAGTGTTTGGATTGAACTTTATTGGAATAATTAAAATTGGTTTTTTAAATAAAAATATTTCCTTTGGAAAGCTAAAAGAAAAAATGGGATTTTTCGCTTCATTAATCTTTGGTCTAACCTTTGGAATAAGCTTTTCACCTTGCGTAGGAGCTTTCTTAGGCTCAGCTTTGGCATTAGCAGCAAGTGAAGGGTCAGCAATTTCAGGCATTTTTATGCTGCTTACTTACTCACTAGGTTTAGGAATACCTTTTTTAATCTCAGCGATTTTAGTGGATCAGTTCCAAGCTTCATTTAACTTTATAAGGAAGCATCAAAAGAAAATTAATTTATTTTCAGGCATATTCTTGATACTAATGGGTATAATAACAGCACTTGGGATTTTCAATGATTTTGCAGGTTTGTTCTTGTAAAAAAGATATAAAAAGAGGAGAGGTTTGAAATGGATAAAAAATTAAAATTGGTTATAATAATTGGTCTCGTAATATTACTATTTGGTGTTGCTTACTTTGCTTACGATCAGCTCAAAACTCAAGTAAATAATGAAGTGATAGTTGATAAAAATACTAGTCAGCTCGCTCCAGATTTCACACTTAAGAATATAGCTGGAGAAGATGTATCGTTATCAGATTATATAGGCAAACCTGTAGTACTTAACTTCTGGGCTTCTTGGTGCCCACCTTGCAAAGAAGAAATGCCTAGTTTCAATGAACTGAGCAATCAATACGGAACTTCTGGGGACGTTATATTTTTAATGGTGAATGTTACCGATGGTGGAAGAGAAACCATTGAAACTGCAACAGCTTATCTAAGCGATAATAAGTATAATATGAATGTAGTATTTGATACTGAAGGACAGGCTTCAACTTTATACAATGTTGCATCAATACCTTCAACTTTCTTTATAGATAGCCAAGGGTATATAAATAACTCAAGCGTTGGATCTTTGACGATGAATCAATTGGAAATGGAAGTTACAAAACTTACTACTTTGAACTAGAGGAGATATTAATGGATCAAACATTATTAGCAATTATTTTTTCTGTATCAGCTGTAACATTGGCAGAAATGGGAGATAAGACACAGCTCTTGGCAATGGCATTTGCAACAAAATATAAAGCAAGCAAAGTATTGCTCGGAGTTTTCCTCGCAACAATCCTAAACCATGCTTTGGCAGTAGCTTTAGGTACTTTTGTAACAAGATATGAAAATTTAAATATCTTTATTCAAGTGGTTGCCGCGATTTCTTTTATTGGGTTTGGACTCTGGACTATTAGAGGAGATAAACTCGAAGGCGAAGAAAATAGAATTTCAAAATTTGGGCCTGTTGCTACGGTAGCTATAGCTTTTTTTCTAGCAGAAATGGGAGACAAGACTCAACTTACAACTATTGCCCTTGCCACTAAATTTCCGGATCAACCGCTGCAAGTGCTTCTTGGAACTACAACCGGTATGTTAATAGCCGATAGTATTGGAATAATCATTGGAGTAGTGCTATGCAAAAATATACCAGATAGAACTATAAAATTAGTTTCGGCGGCAATATTCATCGTGTTTGGATTCATCAGCACATACCAAGCTAGTGTCGTTTATTTGAAATTTACGAACGTAGCATCAATAATAATTGTAGTTGCGATTGCATTCATTACTGCATTAATAGGATTCATGATAATTAAAAAAGAAAAACAAAGACAAAAGGAAGAATTAGATAACAGTTCAAACTTTTGCGTAATAAAAGAACAAGCCGAGCTAGAATAAGGTAAAGGTAAACGAAAATTAATAGATTTAAATATATTTAGCTACACTTAATTTGCGGAAACTATTGAATTGGTATAAGAGTAAAGACTGAAAGTTCAGGTTTCGAGTTGAATCTAAGCGGAAGCTGAGTGATACCGATTCCACGCGTTACATAAAGTTTCGTATTAGAGATGCCATTAAACTCATACCAACCTTCCACGTAATGTTTACCATATGGTGGAAGAATAAAATTATCGAGCATACTAATATTAACTTGCCTGCCGTGAGTGTGGGAAGAAAGCATTAAATCTACAGCATACTTCGATACTTCATCTGCAATATCTGGCTCATGAGCAATTACTATATTAAAATAGCCAGGAATAGTTTTGCTTGCTGATTCCACATCGCCATATCCAATTAGGACATCATCAATTCCAATAATATTTATTTTCAAATTACTAATTTGAAAATTTTTATTTTTCAGCAATACGAAGCCCGCAGCTTTCATTATGTCAGGGTAGACGTTTTCGGAGCCGCCGCCATAATCATGGTTTCCAAATACGCAATATTTCCCATAGGGGGCCTCAAGACTAGATAAAAGAACAGTTAGTTGATCTATGTCTTCAGTATAATCATGCAACGAATCAATTAAGTCGCCGGAAAAAATAATTATATCCGGCTTTTCAGTTTTTATTGCTTCAACTACTTTTTCAAATTGCTCTAGATCGTAGTAAAATCCCAAGTGAGTATCACTGAATTGAAGAATTTTGATGTTTTCAGCTGAACTACTAATATTTGGCGATGATATATTTGCTTCACTAACTGAGAAATCATATGGAGCTATGTATCTTGAGTAAAGAAATATTAGACCAACAATAACAACAATTGTTATGCAAATCCAAGCTAAGGTGTTAAATATTCTTCTTAAAATTTTAGGTGTTTTCATTTCTCTTCATATCTCTTTTCTTAATATCAGAGGAACTTTTGATTCATAACCAA
>CAYRVM010000171.1:0-2851 GCA_964427575.1 uncultured Oscillospiraceae bacterium
AAACCAGTACTTTTTGTAGGTACAAAAAAGCAAGCTCAAGGAGCTATTGCTGAAGAATCAAAAAGATGCGGGATGTATTATGTAAATGAAAGATGGTTAGGCGGAATGCTTACAAACTATAAAACCATCTCTTTAAGAATAAAAAGATTAAATGATATTAAATCCATGGAAACTGATGGAACATTTGAAGCTTTGACAAAAAAAGAAGTTATTAAGCTTAGAGGCGAACTAGAAAAATTAGAAAAATTCCTTGGTGGTATCAAAGATATGAAAGGTACTCCTGGAGCTTTGTTTGTAGTAGATCCTAAGAAAGAAAGAATTGCTTGTAAAGAAGCTAGAATATTAGGAATTCCAATCATTGGTATCGTTGATACAAACTGTGACCCTGATGATGTAGACTTTATAATCCCAGCCAATGACGATGCAATTAGAGCAGTCAAATTAATCGCTGGTAGAATGGCTGATGCAATAATAGAATCCAATCAAGGAGAATCATTTGATGAAGGAGAGCCTACTCCGGTTAGAGAAACTATTAAGATAGAAGAAAGAAGACCACAGGTTCGTCCTGTTGAAAGAGCTAAAGAAGCAGTTTCTGATTTAAAAGAAGCAGTTGCCGATATAGTTGAAGAAACAAAAGTTGTTGTAGAAGCAAAATCAGAAGAAGTTAAAGAAGTAGTTGAAGAAAAAGTAGCAGAAGCTAAAGAAGCAGTTGAAGAAAAAGTAGCAGAAGCTAAAGAAGCAGTTGAAGAAAAAGTAGCTGAAGTTAAAGAAACTGTTGAAGAAAAAGTTAAAGAAGTTAAAGAAAAGAAAGCTAGAGTAAAAAAGACTGAAGATGCTAAATAAGCGTTTTTAGTATTCAGGAGGATATAAATATGCAAATTACTGCAGGTATGGTTAAAGAACTGCGCGAAAGAACTGGCGCAGGAATGATGGATTGTAAAAACGCATTGACTGAAGTTGATGGGAATATGGATAAAGCCATCGAAACATTAAGAGAAAAAGGACTAGCAAAAGCAGCTAAGAAAGCCGGAAGAGTAGCATCTCAAGGGCTTGTAAACCTTTCGATATCGAAAGATGGCCACAAAGCTGTTGCAGTTGAAGTAAATTCTGAAACGGATTTTGTTGCTAAAAATGAAGAATTTGTAGATTTTGTTTCAAGTTTATCTGTGATTATTTTGAATGGCAAAGTTAACGATGTTGAAGAGTTAAAAGTATTAGACTTTAATGGTGAAGGAACTGTTTCAGAAGTCTTAAGCACAAAGATAGCTAGAATCGGTGAAAACTTATCAATTAGAAGATTCGCTAAATTTGAAGATCCAAGCATTGTAAATGTTGGATATCTTCATGGTGGCGGTAAAATCGGAGTTTTAATTCAGCTTGAAACTGAAGCAGCATATGATCAAGTTGCAATTATGGGTAAAGATGTTGCTATGCAGGTAGCCTCAATGAATCCTAAATTTATTGACGAAAGCTCAATTGATCCTGAGTATCTTGAAAGCGAAAAGAAAATTCTTATTCAGCAAGCATTAAACGAAGGAAAGTCAGCTGACATCGTTGAAAAAATGGTAATTGGAAGACTTAAAAAAGAGCTTAAGGAAACATGTTTAATCGAACAGAAGTTTGTTAAAGATGGAGAAATTAGTGTATCTCAATACATTCAAAATAATGCGAAACTTATTGGAAAATCAATAAAAGTTGTTGGTATGACAAGATTCGAAGTTGGCGAAGGTATTGAAAAAGAAGAAGAAAATTTTGCTGAAGAAGTTGCAAAACAAATGAACAAATAAGATATTTATGTTATAATCAAGAGACACTATGTTAGTGTCTCTTTTTTAATGAAATATTGGATTCCAACTTTACTACTGGAGGATAATTTATGAAACCTAAATATAAGAGAGTGATATTAAAAATTAGCGGTGAAGCCTTGGCCGGCGATAAAAAATTTGGGCTTGACGAAGGAATGCTGAACCAAATTGCATTACAAGTCAAAAATATAGTAGACCTAGGGGTTCAAGTTGGAGTTGTAGTTGGTGGAGGCAATTTCTGGAGAGGCAGAACAAGTAGCAGCATGGATAGGGCCACAGCCGATTATATGGGAATGTTAGCAACAGTTATTAATTCACTAGCTTTGCAAGATGCTTTTGAAAATATAAATATTCCGACAAGAGTTCAAACAGCAATTGAAATGAAAGAAGTCGCTGAGCCATATATAAGAAGAAAAGCCATGGCACATCTTTCTAATAATATTGTAGTAATATTCGCTGCAGGCACTGGTAATCCTTTCTTCTCAACTGATACAACAGCGGCATTAAGAGCTGCTGAGATTGATGCAGAAGTGATATTATTAGCTAAAAAAGTAGATGCGGTTTATGATTCTGATCCGGCAATAAATAAAAATGCTAAACGATTTGAAACATTAACCCATATGGATTTGATTGAAAAGGGATTAGGGGTAATGGATACTACGGCAGCATCGTTATGCATGGACAACAATATTCCAATACATGTATTCGGACTTAGTGAGCCTGGCAATGTATTAAAAGCTATTTATGGCGAAAAAATAGGAACAATAATTAGATAATAAATATAAATATATCAATAATTAAGCAAATTGGAGGTAAATATGGATATCCAGGAAATTTTAGCAGAAAAAATGAGTAAGTCGATTTCAGTACTTAAAGAGAACTTGAACACTGTTAGAGCAGGTAGAGCAAATCCAGCAATACTGGACAAGGTAATGGTAGATTATTATGGTACAGCCACACCGGTAAAAAACATGTCAAATGTTTCAGTACCTGAACCAAGAACTTTATTGATTACTCCATTTGACCCGAAAACAATTGCAAATATT
>CAYRVM010000171.1:2862-3867 GCA_964427575.1 uncultured Oscillospiraceae bacterium
GATAGAAGAAAAGATCTGGTAAAAATCGTTAAAAAAATGGGCGAAGATGATAAAATAGCTATTAGAAATGAAAGAAGAGACGCTAACGAAGAACTAAAGAAACTTGAAAAAAATGGAGAGCTAACTGAAGATGATTTGAAGGTTGAACTCGAAGCAATTCAAAAGCTTACTGATGGCCATATATACCTTATTGATCAAATATGTGCAAACAAAGAAAGAGAAATACTTGAAGTTTAATAAAAATGAGTTCCCTATCGATATATTAGGCTTCAAGCTAGAAGAGGCTATTGAAGAACTAACAAAGGCTGGTTTAGCCTTTGAAGTTTTAGAAATTTTCCCAAAAACTAAAAAAGACATTTCTGGGGAACTAAGAGTAATTAAGCAAGAATTAGATAGTGGAATAAATATTTTGACTGTATGCAAGATTGAGCAATTTAAGGATAATGGAAATGAAGAATGCTAATAAAATAGATTATGAGCAAATCCCTAAGCATATTGCAATAGTTATGGATGGAAATGGTAGGTGGGCTCAAAGCCGAGGCCTTCCGAGACTTTCTGGACATAATGCTGGCATGCAGAGCTTGAAAAAAATAGTAAAAGCTGCTTCTCAAATTGGAGTCAAATATCTTACAGTGTACGCTTTTTCTACTTAAAATTGGAAAAGACCATCTGATGAAGTAATCGGAATTTTTAAGATTCTTATACTATATATTGAAAAAGAGCTTAAAGAATTACACGAGAACAATGTTAAAGTAAATATTATTGGGGATTTTAATAAGTTACCAAAAGAAGCTGTGGACAAGCTGGTTACATCCTTAGAAACAACAAAGGAAAATACGGGCTTGATTTTTAATATTGCACTAAATTATGGTAGCAGAGATGAAATAATGAGTGCAATTAAAAAACTTGCAAACCTTGTTAAATCAAACAAATTAGATCCTAATAATATTGACGAAGAACAATTTGAAAACTTTTTATACACAAACGATATCCCGGATCCAGAAT
>CAYRVM010000172.1:0-3852 GCA_964427575.1 uncultured Oscillospiraceae bacterium
AATTTCTATTGCTAGCTTTGTTTAATTCTGTAAGTAGTTCTTGATTGTGTAAATTGCCTTCGCCAGTATAATAATTGTCTATCGCTTTGCGATATGCTCCGATTACTATAGCTAAGTAGAAAATACTCTTCATTCGCCCCTCTATCTTAAGAGAATTGACTCCCGCTTCAACGAAATTAGGGATATATTCAATCAAACAAAGATCTTTTGAGTTGAAAATATAGGTGCCTCTTTCATCTTCTGAAACAGGATAGTATTCATTTGGTCTTTTTTCTTCAACTAGGCTATAATTCCATCTGCATGGATGAGCGCATTCGCCTCTGTTAGCGTCACGTTGAACCATAAAATTGCTTAGTAGACATCTGCCGGAATATGATATGCACATTGCTCCATGAACAAATGCTTCTAACTCTAGATTTTTATTTGTTTTTTCTCTCAATTCCTTTATTTCCATAAAGGATAGTTCTCTAGCAAGGACAATTCTCTTTACGCCTTGGTCAAACCAAAATTGAGCAGATTGGTAATTTGTCGTGTTAGCTTGAGTGCTTAAATGAATTTCAGGGTTTTTCAACTCTGTTTTTAGCATACTAATTATTCCTGGGTCAGAAACTATGAAAGCATCGATGGGAATATGCTTAATTGCCTTAATATAGCTTTCTAAGAGGTTTATATCATCGTTGTGGGCAAATATATTTAAAGCTAAATATATTTTCTTATTTCGACTATGAGCAAACGTTACTCCTTCTTCCATATCTGATACAGAAAAATTTTTAGATCCTGCACGAAGTCCAAAATTTTCTCCACCAATGTAAACGGCATCGGCTCCGTATTCAATTGCTATTTTTAGTTTTTCTAAATCGCCAGCCGGAGCAAGCAACTCAATCTTTTGGTTCATATTAATCCCTAATCCTAAATACTTATTATTTCCAATTATTTGATAGTAGTAATTCCAATCCCGTCGCCTACTGGAAGGATTGAAGTGTGAGCATAATCAAGATTTGTAATATATTCAATATACTGTCTTATTCCTGCGCCCTGTTAAAAAATCTTCAGATGCTGTAATGCCTTTATAAAGAATATTATCTGATATTATAATGCTTCCCTTATGAGTGTTTTTTAAACATAAATCGAAAAATTGCTTGTATTGTCCCTTAGCCGCATCAATGAAAATAATATCAAATTCAGTTGCTAAATCAGATAATACATCTGCTGCGTCTCCATTTATTAAAGTTATTCTATCTGAAAGATTATATTTCTCAACATTGACTCTAGCTTGTTCAACAGAGAGCTCTCTAATTTCAATTGAGGTCACCTTAATATATTCTCCACAACTAGCGAAGAATATTGCTGAGTAGCCTATTGCAGTTCCTATTTCTAGAATATTGCTTGCTTTTGAAATCCTAATTAATGACTCTAAAAGCATTTCTGAATCTTTTGTAATAACAGGTATTTTTCTTAATTCAGATTCATCTCGCAATTGCCCCAAATCTTTACTATATGGTTTGTAAAGCCGATCAATGAAGTCACTAACCTTTTGATTTGTAATATTGTTCATAATTCTCCAAATTCGATGCTTTAATTAATATATTTTGCCTTATTTGCAAGGAAATCTTCATACGTTGTAGAAAATACCGTTGAACCATCTCCCTTGGCAAGGAAGTAAAGATAGTCAGTTTGTGATGGGTTTAGCGCAGCTTTGATTGATTCGATACCTGGAGAACAAATCGGCCCAGGTGGAAGCCCGCTGATTTTATATGTGTTATAAGGCGAGTCGATAGCGATATCGTTAAGTGAAAGTTTCGCCTTTTGATCACCTAATATGAATTGCACCGTAGCGCAAGATTGAAGTGGCATGTCAATTTTCATTCTGTTATAAAATACGCTAGCTATAATCGGCCTATCTGCTGGCAGAATAGCTTCTCGTTCTATTATTGAAGCTAAGGTAATTAATTCATTAATTGTTAAACCCGATTTGCTTAGTTGGTCTTTATATTCCATTGTAAATAATTCATCAAATCTTGATAACATCTTGTTGATGATTTCTTCTTCAGTTGCGTTTGGGAAAACTTCATATGTATCTGGATAAAGATAACCCTCTAAGCGATATTTACCTTTTGGAGCATCTGAAAGGAAGTAATAGTCAAAATTTCCATTTTCAATTTGATTTTGAAATTCACTAGCATCTATCAAAGATTCGCTTACAAGTCTTTCAGTTGTTCTCTTAATATCATACCCTTCCGGAATTGTAAATCTAACAGTAAGTGCTGAGCCCTTCTTAATCATTTCCATAATTTCAGACATGCTCATTGCTTGGCTTAATGAATAGTACCCCGCTTTATATTCGGGCGCATTATTTTCAAGTCTAGTTTTTATCTTAAAGGCAAATTCGCTTTTAATCAATTTTGATCCAACCAATAATTGAGCAATCTCTCCGCTGCTGCTACCTTTTGGAACTTCTAGGTAAACAATTTCCGCATTATTTGGATCCATTGCTTGATTTGAATTCCAAAGGAAAACAAATAATGATCCGAATAAAAGGATTATTATTAGTAGGATTGGAAAAATAATTAATGATTGTTTCTTTCTTCTTTTCATAGCATTATTGCCTTTCTGTGTTATAAAAATTCGGCTGTAAAGTAAAAAATTCGCAAACAATATGATTGCGAATTTATATTGTTTATTTATTTTGCTCTAGATAAATACTCTCCGGTCCTTGTATCTATAAGAAGAATTTCGCCTTCTTCTATGAAGATCGGAACCTGTATTACTGCTCCCGTCTCAACGGTAGCGGCTTTTGTAACATTAGTAGTAGTATCGCCCTTAACTCCAGGCTCTGTTGATACAACCTTTAAATTAACAAAGTTTGGTGCTTCAACAAGAAATGCGTTATCTTTATAAAATTTAATTGTAGCCATGTCGTTTTCTCTTAAATACAACATTGCATCTTCTACTTTATCCTTCATGATTGGAATTTGGTCATAGGATTCTAAATCCATAAAATAATAAATATCTACATCGTTATAAAGATATTGCATTGTTTTGGTTTCAATATGAGCTTTTGGAAACTTGTCATTTGGATTGAAAGCTTCTTCTCTTGTCGCCCCAGTCATAACGTTACGATATTTTGTTCTTACAAAGGCTGCTCCTTTTCCAGGCTTAACATGTTGGAAATCTAAAACAACATGGGGCTCCCCATTAATTTGAAAAGTAATACCCTTTCTAAAGTCACTCGCATAAATCATTGCCATTACCTCCGTGTAAACATATATTTTTATATTATTATCAGCTTTTTATCAACTTTTGTAAGAATAATTATATCAGATTCACCAACGATTGCCAAGTCTTCTATTCTAACGCCAAATGCTTCAGGTATATATATTCCTGGCTCAATAGTAACCAGCATATTTGCTTTAATTGTCTCCTTGCTTGATTGATTTAATGTTGGTGCCTCATGTATTTCAAGTCCTACTCCATGCCCCAATCCATGGCCAAAATATTCTCCATAACCTGCATCGTTAATAATATTGCGCGCTATTGAATCTAGAGATGCAGTTGAGACTCCTACTTTAACTTCAGAAAGAGATGTTTCCTGTGCTCTTAATACAACGTTGTATACTTCCTTTTGCTTTTCGCTAACTCTACCTACTGCTATTGTTCGTGTCATATCAGAGCAGTAGTGATCCAAGAGCACTCCGAAATCCATTGTAACGAAATCGCCATTTTCGACTTCTTTATTTGATGGGATTGCATGTGGAAGTGCACCATTTTTGCCAGAAGCTATTATAGTATCGAATGATAATGCATCAGCTCCATTTCTTTTGAGGAAAAACTCTAATTCCATCGCAATTTGTT
>CAYRVM010000173.1:0-3824 GCA_964427575.1 uncultured Oscillospiraceae bacterium
TACATTTGTTGACAATGTAAGTGAAATAGTTACTGGTTATAAACCAGAAGAATTAATACGAAAAAAGCATTTTTATGATCTTTGCCCCGAATGTGGGAGGGCTAAATCTAAAACAAAAGCAACAACTGCTCTTGCTCAAGATAAGCAATTTGAAAATTACGAAAACCATATAGTAAACAAAAATGGTAGTGTAATTGTTATTTCTAGAAATGGGATTCCTTTGTTTAATTCAATAGGAAAATGTATTGGCTATAGAGGAACGGATATTGATATTACTGAGCGAAAAAATAGAGAGACTGAAATTTCATACTTAAGCTACCATGATAAACTTACAGGCCTTTATAACCGAAGGTTTTTCGAAGAAGAATTGATTAGGTTGGATAATTTAAGAAATCTTCCATTAACTATTATTATGGGGGATGTTAATGGTTTGAAATTGGTTAATGATTCATTTGGCCATTTAAAGGGTGACGAACTCCTTAAAGCGGCTGCCAATTTGTTGAAAACAGAATGTAGGGCAGATGACATAATTGCTAGATGGGGTGGCGATGAATTTGTAATTATATTACCGAAATCAGATAAGGTGGAGGCAAAAAAGTTAGTAAACCGAATAAACGAGATATCATCAAATGAAAAGATTGCGAATATAAATCTTTCGATATCATTTGGATACGATAGTAAAATTGATATTAATGAAAATATTGTAGATATTATAAAAAAAGCCGAGGACCATTTGTATAAGCAAAAGCTTAACAATGGCGCTAGCATAAAAGGCGGTATAGTAGATTTGATCATGAAGACACTTTACGAAAAGAACCAAAGGGAAATGCTTCACTCTAAAAGGGTTAGCATTATTTGCGGAGGGATAGCAGAGTTAATGAATTTTAGCAACGACGAAGTCGCTAAAATGAAATTATCAGGCTTGATGCATGATATTGGTAAAATTGGTATCGATGAAAAGATTCTAAATAAAAATGATATACTTGATAACGAAGAATGGTATGAAATGAAAAAGCATAGTGAAATTGGCTATAGAATATTGAGCTCGGTAAGTGAGTTTAGTGAAATAGCAAATTATGTTCTTGAGCATCATGAAAAATGGGACGGCACAGGTTACCCTAAAGGTTTAAAAGGATTGGAAATATCTATGCAAGCTAGAATAGTAGCAATTGCAGACTCCTTTGATGCTATGACAGGTAAAAGAGCTTATGGTAAAAAATATTCTAAAGTAGAAGCTTTAAAAGAACTCAATAGAAACGCTGGAACCCATTTCGACCCGGAAATAGTAAAAATATTCGTTGGGAAAGTTGCGAATAAATTATAAATAAAATTTAGGAGTAGTTTTAATGAGGAAATCATGTAAGCGAACTTAGAGATGCAATCAACATGTTCGGAGGGAAGGTGAACCGTTGAGTTGCTAAACAGGAAATAGAAATCGCAATGATAAAAAATATGCCTATTAAAAGGAGAAATTAATATGAAAAGGTTAAAATCAAAATCAAATTTCAATCAGAATTTTGTCAAAGTTCTAATGGTTTCATCGCTTGCAATTAGTAGCCTATTTATGTTGCCAGGTTGCAGCACTACGAAGGATACTACGATAGAAACTGCTCCGACTGTTCAGGAAACCACAAGTCAAGCACCTGAGTCTACACAGCCTATTGATCATAATATTGACATTAATCCAACAGCACTATCCGATGCTGATAAAGCACTATCTCTAGAAGGATACGGCGCAAAGGGTGCGCTCGCTGATAAAAACCTAAGCATCAACGATATGCTCATGTATGCAGCTCAAGACGAGTACTTAGCACATGGAGAGTATGTGGCAATAACCAATAAGTTTGGTAGCCAAAAACCTTACTCTAATATTATCAGTGCTGAGGAAACACATCTTGCGTATTTAAAAGAAGTTTATATTTCATATGGTCTCGATTTCCCTGCTGATGCTTCTATTGATTACATTGTTGTACCTGCTGACTTGTTAGAAGCAGCGAATACAGGAGTGCAAGCCGAAATAGATAATATTGCTATGTATAAAAATTTCCTAACTTATGACCTCCCTGATAATGTATTAGAAGTATTCTCAGCATTGAAGACCGGCTCTGATAGCCATCTGGCATCTTTCCAAAAGCAGGTTGAGAAGCTAAAGTAAATATTTAATTGCTTAATTATATTTAAATGTACTGTTGTTTGCCAATTACTTATGGCGAAGCAATCAACAAATAATGGAAGTTTCGGGAAACTGGGACTTTTTTTATTATATTCATTTACATCAACTTTGAAGGCTAAATTCTAGAGTATAGGGAGTAACATAGTATAAAATTAACCTTTTTTAAAAAATAAAATGCTATAATTAGATTAATATTATAAATGAAGGGAGTTTTGCAGTATGAAAGCAAAGCATAAAAACCATATACTTTATAGCCGTATTATAATTTTAAGCATAACTCTGTTAATTTTTGTCTCGTTGAATATTGGAACTGTATCAGCACAAACAGCAGCAACTTCTACAGGTGGCATTGCGACTGCTGAAAAACAGAAAATTGCTGTGATAAGTGATATTCATCTGGGAGCAGACAATAGATTCAATGAAACGCAAAAAAACAAACCGGCACTGGCAAATTTACTAAAGCAAATCAAGAACTCAAATAATGTCGCAGAACTCGTAATAGCAGGGGATTTGATGGATCAATGGGTTATGCCCATGGACTATGCGTTGCCTGTTTCATTGTCTGATTATAACGACATGATTGTAAAAAATAATAAGGAAATTGTTGATTCGATTAACGCCATAATAAAGCAGGGAAATACTCGCGTAACTTACGTGCCGGGCAATCACGACATGCTTTTTAACGCTGCTGAAGCAAGTAGGATATTCCCAGGTATCAATCAGGCAAGAGATGCGGAAGGATTAGGTGCATACAAGCCAACTTCTCAAATCGCAATCGAGCATGGGCATAGATACAATATATATTGCGCGCCCGATCCTTTTTCTAATAGCAATTATACCGGCGGAAAATCGATTTTACCTTCAGGCTACTTTTATGCAAGGATAGGAATCTCATCTTTCATGGAAGGTCGTCCAAAGGCATCAGACACAATACCTACATTGGATTCCAAAGGAATGGACAAAACGCAGTTGAGTTACTATAATTACTATCTGTTTTGGAAAAACGCGCTTAAAGATTTCACTTTAAAAGAAAGTTTTTCTGATAAAATTATCAAAATGGGCATAGATGGTTATACGCAGACATTTTCTGTTAGCGATCTGCTTCCTTATATCGGCACTAACGGCAAAATTACGGTAAATTTATTTGATAAAAGTGTGGAAAACTGGGCACAGCGTCAAGTCATTAATAATGTTCCGGTCCCTATAGATACGGATATAGCGCTTAATAATGGCACATTGGCGACCTTCACGGATGATCAGGCCCAGAAGCAGTATTTTGAGCAAGATGCAAATATAAAAGTCGTTATTTTTGGGCATTCCCATACTGCGAAACTGATGGCTGAGAAGAATATAAACGGACAAGATGTAATCTATGCAAACAGTGGTACATGGATTGATTATAACGGAAATGGCCCATCACGCACCTATATTACAATCGAACGGGACATGGCTTCATCAAGGATTACAGTCAACTATAAGCAATTCAATGTCGACGGGACAAACACGTTCTTGGATTCAGATCAAATATCTTCAAAATAAAAGAATAGAATATGAAATATTGAATAGCGGAGGATTATAATGAAAGTATTATTAGTTAATGGAAGCCCTCATGAAAATGGTTGCACATATACTGCATTGAATGTAGTTGCAA
>CAYRVM010000174.1:0-3760 GCA_964427575.1 uncultured Oscillospiraceae bacterium
ATAGCAATTCGTCCATTCCCAATAATCGCATCCACCTCGTATCCTGAACTTGTTCTCCAATAGGTGATATTTTCGAATGACTGCGAGTAGCCTAAATAGGCAATTAATTCCTGGATAATTAAATGCTCGAATGAATAACCGAAAATTTCTGTTCCGGGTAGTATATTTTTACGATTCAATAAATAATTTGCAATGCCAACATCAAAAAAATAAAATTTGGGAGCCAGAATTGCCCTGCGCTTTATAGTAGCCGTAAAGCCTGGAATAAGATATCCTATCAAAGTATCCTTCAATATTTCAAAATAATCTTTTACAGTCCGGTGATCGATGCCGCAATCCTGAGCTATATTCTTATAAACGATCATTTCACCATTACTCATCGCAGCAACTTCCAGAAAACGGGAAAAAGATTTTAAATTTCTGGAAAGAGCTTCTTCCCTGATTTCCTCATTCAAATACACTCCAATATATGCACGAAAACGTTCCCATGCATTACTAATCATATAGTGTCTGGGTATCATACCATTATTTACCGCCTTAACCAGATCGAAATCTGGAATTTCGGCGCTGACTAGTGGATATAATAGTTTTTTCAAAGCTCTACCGCCTAATAAATTAGCTCCAATTCTGAAAAATTTACGGGGGCTCGACCCACTCAAAATAAAGCGAATCTTTTTTTTATGGATTAATGCATGTATCTCATCCAGAAGTTGCGGCACTTTTTGTATCTCATCAATAATCACCAAATCACCTTCTTTCATCGATTCCAATTCCTCGCTCAGCAATGAAGGCCTGCGCAGAAACCGCTCAAATTCTTTTGCCTGTAACAAGTCATAATATCTGGCCTGGGGATAGATCTGTTCAAGCAAAGTTGTTTTACCTACCTGACGTGCTCCCCACAAAAAGACACTGTCATTATTCTCATCTTCTAAAGATAATTTGCGGATATACATATCAGGAGTTGCAATTATATCATGATAAAATTACATTTAACGATACAAATATAGGAAATAATCTTCAATAACCAGACATGAAAATTAAGATCACTATGGCAAAATTGCAAGAGAGCACTCAATATGTGAGGTATTAAAACTGATCATTCGGATAGTTGTGTGCAGAGGGTTTTCCACAACAAATCCCATTTTAACCAGCCACATTTCGCACAGCTCTTTCCATAGCTTTGTACTGCCCGGGTTGTTTTCAAGACCTATGGAATGCTTTCCGAAAGGGGAAATGTGAAAAGTGGCAGAAACATTATTTTCCCGCAGGGCACGAACATATCAATTTAATTCACGCTCAAAAATCCTCAAATAGGTTATTATCACGATAAAAGTGCAAAGTTATTGCACTTTTATCGTGATAAATATGTAATTTTACAACATATATTTGCGCTAAAGGTATGAAAAGGGACAAATTGGAGGAACTATTAAGCTGGAAACACAGTAAGTTTAGAAAACCGCTAATAGTACGTGGCGCCCGACAAACGGGAAAAACATGGTTGCTGAAAGAATTTGGAGAGAGCGCCTTCAAAAAAACAGTATATGTAAACTTCGAAGAGGACCGAGCTGGTGCAGATTTGCCATCCGCGCCTTTCAGATATGGAATTTGCAATTCCATGATTCAGTAAAATTCAATACACAAAAAAGACCTTGCCAAAGGTACATTACACGCGATTCTTAAACAAGCTGGTATAGACAAAGAAAGTATTTTCCGAATAGCAGGGTTACATTAGTCTAAAGCCTAACACCCGAAAAGGAATTTTAAAAGCAGGAATTGCAAATTCCCGGCCTATTACCCCCGGATGGCATATCCGGGGGAGCAGGGTTTGTGTTTTTTAAAATTTCTTAGCAACAATTACAAGTATATGTTTTAACATTCAGGTACATGTATCAACATTGCGGTTTTTAGAGATGCCCTTAAGATCTAATTGTCCTTATTCCTATAGAAGTATTACTTTATATATGCCAGGGGTATCCGTGAAAGAATCTATAACTAATTTTACAAACTGGCTTTCAATTGGTTTGAAAGTGATTTCAGCCTTTGAACCAATCGTTGCCCCTTTGTGAATGGTTTTCCATTTCTCACCCTCTTTATAAAGAAGCTCAAATGCTTTGATATTATTACCGCTTTCATATATAAACGCCTTCGAGATTCTTTGAGGTTTACCAAGATCTATTTCAACCCATGGTGTTTGGTCATCCTTCGCAGGTTGCCAGTAATTGCTAACCCAGTCACCATTATTTATAGATTTACAAGCCGGCCATCTTGGAATAGACTCGCTTGAAGCTTTTACTTCCTTCATAAAAGAAAGGGATTGCGATACAACATCCAATGGAATGATATCCATGACATTACCATCTAATTCAATTTCCACAATCGTATTTACAGGTTGAAGAAGTTTCCCGTCAAACTGAATTGCCCATCCATTTTGTTTTTTGCTGAAAGTTGCTTCCCCTCTACCCGCAAGGGTGCATTTCTTTATTTCAACACCAATATCAGGCAGGTCGATTTTTGGGGAAGTACCAACCCATTTCAGAATATGCAGGTAAATTTTATTTCCTTTTCGTGTGCTTACTCCCCAATCGGTTGGCTTAAACGGGCCTCCGCGTGTGCCATATATAGTATACCCGTATTTTTCGAGCCATTGACCCATTTCCTTCAGTCTTTCTACCTGGAGCGGTTCTATTGTACCATCGGACTTCGGACCAACATTAAACAGAAAGTTGCCATCGCCACCTGCACAACGAATGAGACTGTGCAGACACTGTTCCAGCGACTTCACTTCATCATTCGGTTTCCATGCCCACTGCCTGGCAATGGTCATACAGGTCTCCCATGGTCGTTCATTCTGAAAACCACCAACATATTGTTCGGGAGTATCAAAATCGCCTTTGGCCCCTGTTCGGTCATTGACAAGAATATTGGGTTGAACTTTCCGGATTACATCAATAACTCCCTGTCCTCTTACAGAATCAAACTGTTGTGGTACATCATACCACATCACAAGAAGAGGGCCATATTTCTTAATAATCTCAACTGATTGTTTTTTAAGATATTCTGTATATCGGTCCAGGTTAGAATTCTCTCTTTTAACTTTTCCTCCTGGACTGGTTAAAGGAAAGTCTGGGTGGTGCCAATCGCAAGTCGAATGATAAAAACCAAGAGCTATCTCTTCTTTTCTACAAGCCTCCGTCAGCTCTTTCATAACATCTCTTTTGAAAGGGGAATTCATGATATTATAGTCATTATATTTCGTATCCCACATGCAAAAACCATCATGGTGTTTTGAAGTAAAAACTATATATTTCATTCCGGCAGCTTTGGCAATCCGCACCCATTCCAGTGCATTAAACTTTAACGGATTGAACTGCTTGTAAAGAGCATCATATTCCTCTACCGGCCATTCCTTGCCTCGCGACCCACTGATTTCAGTCCCCTTGATACTAGCAGGGCCCCAGTGAATAAACATACCAAAACGGGCATCCTGCCAACATTTCAACCTCTTCTGCTTCGAAATATCAGTCTGACAAAACGCAGCAATTATCATCATTAGACCAGCAATTAACATAATCGAATTTTTCATGTTTCTGTATTTATAATTTTTTTTCATAATTTGCATATTTTAATACGCAATCAGTTGCCTCTCCAAAACCCTCTTTATACAATCCAGGTGTTCCTGCAATAACTAGCCTTCCTCCTGTAATAGCCACACTTTCTAATGCATTTACTGTTGTTGAACCTGCAACTGGTAAAAAAATAA
>CAYRVM010000175.1:0-2378 GCA_964427575.1 uncultured Oscillospiraceae bacterium
AGCTTCAAATTCGGATATGCATCTAAATACATGTCGTCAACATGCCCAGCCTTATATTCATAGTACGCGGCGCATGCTATCATTGCGGCATTGTCCGTGCAAAGTATACTAGAAGGGCTATAAAGAGTGAGTCCTTCCTTTTCGCATGCCTCTCTCATCAATGCCCTAAGCTTGCTGTTCGCCGCGACTCCCCCCGCCAAAACCACATTCCTTCTGTCCATCTGCTTTGCCGCTCGCACTGCTTTACTCACAATTACCTCAACCACTGCCAACTGAAAGCTCGCGGCCACATCAGCCCTATTTACGGCCTCATGCGCTTGCTCTTTTGTGTGTAGGTAATTTATAACTCCAGTTTTGATTCCGCTAAAGCTAAAATCAAAGCTGTCCTTTTCCAAATAAACTCTCTTAAACTCGACCGCATTGTCCTTACCTTCTTTGGCAAGTTGATCAACTAAGGGGCCGCCCGGATATCCAAGGCCCAAAACCCTAGCGACTTTGTCAAAAGCTTCGCCCGCGGCATCGTCTCTGGTCTTTCCTAGTACTTCATATTTATCATAATCCTCGACGTCCACAAGGTTCGTATGCCCGCCTGAAACAACGCAAGCTAGGAATGGTGGCTCGAGCTCTTTGTTTTCTATATAGTTGGCGCAAATATGGCCTTTGATATGGTGAACGCCTATAAGTGGAACATTCAAGGAATAAGCTAATGCCTTAGCCGTCGCAAGCCCAATCAATAGAGCTCCAACAAGCCCTGGCCCTTTAGTCACTCCTATCAAGTCTATTTCATCCATTGTTATATTTGCTTCAGCTAAAGCTTCATCAAGTACTACATTAATATTTTCCAAATGATGCCTCGAAGCAATTTCTGGAACTACGCCCCCATAGGCCTTATGAATCTCGATTTGTGATGAGATTATATTAGAAAGCACCTCTCTTCCATCTGCTATAACGGAAATCGAGGTTTCATCGCAACTCGTTTCTATTCCTAATGTAATATGTTTATTATTTTTCATAATCCTCTTCAGTCATTGTGTCTCCACATGATAAGTGCATCTTCATTGTTGTCGCTATAATAGCCTTTTCTTATTCCTGCTTCTATAAATCCAAACTTCTTATAAAGATTAATCGCGGTTTGATTTGATTTTCTTACCTCAAGCGTGAAGGTCTTTATTCCAGATTTTATCGATCTTCTAATCAAAGTTGCTACAATTTCTTGAGCAAGTCCACTTCCCCTATATTCTGGTTTAACCGCCACATTGGTTATATGACCTTCATTTAATATCTGCCATAACCCGCAATATCCTACAATTTCTTTATCTTCAGTTTCACTAATATAATAAATAGCGAATTTGTTTTCGCTCATCTCGTATTCGAAAGAATCTAAAGACCATGCTTCAGTAAAGCAGATTTGATCAAGTTCAAAAACTTGCCTCGCATCTTCCAATGTCATTTCCCTAATAAATATTTTGTGATTATTTATTTCCATCTATATTTTTCTTTCTTTTTCAATTAACTTTTGCTCAGCTTCAGATTGTCTCATATAGTCAGGATGAATCTCGTAAAGGCTTTTTGCCCCTTCCTTCTTATATATCTCAAAAGCAAGCTCTCCAATTAATTGTGCGGATTTAATTTCTTCTTCGATAAATACGACCTTCGCCCCACTAACTTTTGAAAAATTATTTAGTATTTCAATTAAGTCTTCCTTCATCATACATTTGCATTCTATGATTTCGACTAGTTTCTCTTGTTCCCAATTAAATGCTCCACCGTAGACCTGCCCTCTTCTAGCATCTATCATCGGGCAAATTATTTCACCTCTTTGATTATCTTTGGTTGAATAAGCCATTGCAAGCAGCGTAGGAACCGGGATTATCTTTAGTTTATTAACTTGAGCTAGTGCTTTTGCCGTTGATATTCCGATACGAATACCTGTGAAAGACCCAGGACCAATCGACACGGCAATGGCATTAAGATCGGAAAGCTTAATCCCTATCTTGGTAAGTAATTCATCTGTCATTGGTATTAGGTTTTGTAGGTGATTTAATTCTTCCTCGGTAAAGATTACAACTGCTTCTTCATTTTCACGAATCAGAGCAACCGATGGCTTAGCACCTGTTGTTTCAATAGCCAGTATATTCATATACCCTAGCTCCTTCCTCTTTCCCGTAATAAATGTGGATAACAATGCTATCTTCTGGGATAATCTCCATAATATTGTTTGCCCACTCAATCACGCAGACTCCATCTCCATCGAAATACTCAAATGCACCGATCTCGAACATTTCTTTGGGATCCGTAACTCTGTAGACATCAAAATGATATAGTGGCAGCCTCCCACCACTATATTCTTGTATTATTGTAAATGTAGGGCTAGTTAC
>CAYRVM010000175.1:2388-3751 GCA_964427575.1 uncultured Oscillospiraceae bacterium
CCAGCTGCTTTCAAAGAATAGCTAGGAATAGCGGTAGTGCTAGTTACTGAATCAGTTATTCCCAAACCTCTTGCAATTGCTTTAGTCAAGGTGGTCTTTCCAGTACCCAATTCCCCTATCAGACAAACTATGTCTCCAGCCTTGAGTACCCTCGCGAGTTCAAGACCGAATTCAATAGTTTCATCTTCACTGTGAACGTTCTTTCTTTTCATTTTGTACCTTAATTTTGATTTATGCTACCTATGTAGTATAGGTGAAATTCTCTTGTAGACTAAAATAGTAACTATACTAACAATCAATCCTTTTACAATATTGAAGGGAATTATTGCGTAGATAATCAATGATTTCATATCGATTACCCATGGGTTGACAGATGCTGCAAGTGCTATTATTTGTTCTAATGGGAAACCTGCCTTGATATAAAATGGCATAATTACAAAGTAGTTCATAAGTGCCCCTGCAATTACCATGAATACTATTCCCACTCCAAGTCCTAATATAGCATACTTCTTCGATTTTTTCCTTTTATAAATAAGGCCTGCAGGCAATATGAGTGCTACTCCAATGATAAAGTTGGCGAACTCCCCAACTCCAGCGGATTGGCTTAAGCCAAATACAAATCTCAAAACGTTCTTAAGCAGTTCAATTGCAACCCCTGCAAATGGTCCAAGGGCAAATGTTCCAAGTATTGCAGGAATGTCACTAAGATCAAACTTTAAAAAGTCTGGAAAAAGTGGCAGTGGGAATTCAATTGTCTGAAGCACAACTGCAATAATCAAGAGCATCGCTGTTTTCGTCAAAGCCTTTGTCTTGTTTGACACATTGTCTCTTTTAAAAGTTTTCTTCGTTTCGATAGTTTCTTTCTTTTGTTCTTCCATTTTCAATTTCCTCCAAAGTTTATTATCTTCGGATAAACCTGTTTATAAATAAATGCACCCAAATATATCGGGTGCATTAAAAGCATATAAACTATGAGTTTACCTTCTCTCATCCAGACTATAACTGTCGGTTTCTGAATTTCACAGAATCAACACCGAGGTGCTCGCGGACTGTAACCGCCGGTAGGGATTCACACCCTGCCCCGAAGACTTCATATTAAAATAATTTATAGTTTATGTTATCACATGGAATAGCCCTTTGCAAGGGTGTAAATCGCTTCTGCAAAGATTTTTGTCGCTTTAAATAAGGATTCTACCTCAATGTATTCATTCTTTTGATGTGCAACCTCAACATCTCCAGGGAAGCATGCACCAAATGCCACCGCATTATCCATTGCTCTCGCATAGGTTCCCCCACCTATTACAATAGGCTGGCTTTCATGATCTCCAGAATGTTTTCTATAAATATCCATAAGAGAAGTCAC
>CAYRVM010000176.1:0-3736 GCA_964427575.1 uncultured Oscillospiraceae bacterium
GCTTCAATATGCTTCTAAACTTCTTCTGCTTCATCTATATTTAGCTCGCATCCGTAATTGTTGTAAGCCTTGTACCCATTATATTTCGAAGGATTATGGCTTGCTGTTATCATGATTCCACCTTGCGACTTGAAATTTCTCACGGCAAAAGATAGTGTTGGGGTAGGCATTAACTGGTTGAATGTATATGCTTTGATTCCGTTCCCAGCCATAACTTCAGCTGCTTTTTTAGCAAAGAGCTCAGAATTAATTCTACTGTCATAGGAGATTGATACGTTCAATCCGCTATTATTTCGTTCTTCTTCGTCATTTGCTTCTGCCTTTTCTGAAACTATGTTGTTATATTTCTTCAATAAATAGTCTGCAAATCCCTGAGTGGTTCTTCTAACGGTATAGATATTCATCCTATTAGTCCCAGGCCCTATTACACCTCGAAGTCCGCCCGTTCCAAATTCAAGATCCCTATCGAAGGCTTCTTTTAATTCTTCCTTCGAAAGTTTCCCAAGTTCTTCTCTTAATATCACGTCAAGACTTTTGTTTGAAAGCCATTCATTATTCTTTTGTGCCCAAGATTCTTTTTCCATCGCTTCTACTCCCTTTGGATTTCAATTTACTCCGTAAATTAGGTGAACTCGTAACAATGCTGCCGACAAATTGAATTCGCCCGCAGCATAAATTGAATTCCCTGATTAGTTATTGAAGATGTCGTCTCTTAAAATCATTTCCTTAAGCTGGTCAATATGATTAAAGGCGCTCTCTCTAGCTCTCTCAGGATCGTTAGCTGCTATTGCCTCGTAAATTTTCATATGCTCAACTGGCATTTCTTCCGCTCTTTTAAAGTCCTTATAATATATATATCTGAATCTTAGTACAAGCTCTTGCAGTGCTTCAACCATCTGCATTAGATGTTTGTTCCTGCCTGCTGCGAATACCAAATGATGGAATTTCGTGTCAATTTTTATCATTGCAGCCATGTCGCCGACTCTTAGCGCTTCGTTGAATCTTTGTGAAGTTTCAAGCAATTCCATTTTTTCTGCCTGTGTCATTCTCTGAGCCGCAAGAAATGCTGCGAGACCTTCAAGGGTTGCTCTCACTTCTAATATGTCTACCATGTCTTTTACAGAAACATCGGAAACATAAGCTCCTCTTCTTGGTTCAATAGTCACTAGTCCTTCTTTTTCTAATTTTCTAATTGCTTCTCGGATAGGCGTTCTACTAACTCCCATATCTTCCGCCAGTTCAATTTCCATCATTCTCGTTCCTGGTTTAATTTCTCCCTTCAAAATTAAATCCCTTAGTTCTTCGTACACTATTTCTCTAAGCGGTCTATGGCTTTGTATATCGAAGTTAAGCATAATTTACCTCCTTGTTGTTTTATAATTGTTTTTGTATTGTTCTCAAAATTTTATTTCATTCTAACCAAATATGTTTCTGGGTTCTTTTCCTTCAATGCATCCATTGCCTTTAATGCAAGCTCACTATCTATAAATATTCCATATACGCTGGGTCCGCTCCCACTCATAAGAACTGCATCAGCCCTAAATAAATTCATTATGTTCTTTGTATACATAACAATAGGATACTCCTTTAAAGTTACACTTTCAAGGGCATTTATCATATTTTTCTCTATCAAATCTAGCCTATCTTCCATAAGACCAGTAATTAGCTCTTTAACATTTGCCTTATCTGGTATTTCATCTAATTTTAGTTTCGAATATATTTCTCTTGTTGATAAATAGACCCTCGGCTTTGAAATCACTATCATCACGTCCTTCAACGCCTTAACCCCAATAATAGGTTTGAGCTTCTCCCCAATACCCTCGGCAAGAGCGAAACTAGAAAGGCCATTTCCCGATGATGAATAGTTGTAAAGGTTACCCATGATACAAAACGAGACATCAGCTCCGACTTGTTTTCCTAATGCAATCAGTTCATCGTTGGCAAGCGGGCTTCCCAATAATATATTCAAAGCAATCATCGTAGCAGCGCCATCAGTACTTCCACCGGCTAGTCCAGCAGCAACTGGAATCTTCTTGTCGATTTCAATTGTGATTTCACTTATAGATTTATCTGCATCTTGTGATAGTTCCTGCCCGTCCAAGTCTTTTATCTTTGAAGCTTGTTGGCGATGCTCTAGTTCTTTCAGTAACACCATGCATCCTTTGTAGGCTAAATTCCTACTGTCTTTTGGTATGTTTTTAGCTCCCGTCTTAATAACTATATTAATTTGGTCAAAATTAACTAACCTTTTAGTTGCTCTTTCCGAGTCCATTGCGATTCCTCGCAATTTGGTAGAATCATTTGTTGAAACTGTGACCGAATCAAAAAGGTCGACTTGCGCCATGACCATTTCTACCTCATGATACCCATCGCTTCTCTTGCCAAGCACATTCAATGCTAGATTAATTTTTCCATAAGCTTTTATTGAAATTGCTTCCATCTTGAATTCCCCTTTTGCAAATTAACATTGCATTTTAGGCATAAAGTTCAAAGACTCCTGCCATTACAGCAGGAGTCCTATAGTTTAATATGTAGTCTTATTTTCTTTCTACGATTAATGCTGTTCCTTGTCCCCCACCGATACAAAGCGTAGCTAGACCAGTTTTTGCATCTCTCTTGCCCATTTCATGGATAAGGGAAACTAGGATTCTAGCGCCAGATGCACCTATTGGATGTCCAATTGCAATAGCTCCACCGTTAACGTTCAATTTATCTAAGTCGAATCCAAGATCTTTACCAACTGCAATTGATTGAGCGGCAAAAGCTTCGTTAGCTTCTATTAAGTCTAAATCAGAAACTTTCATTCCTACTTTTGCTAATGCTTTGTTTGTTGCAGGAACTGGTCCTATTCCCATGATTGATGGATCTACTCCAGCAGATGCGTAGGATTTGATTGTGCAAAGAGCTTTAAGCCCCAGTGAGTCAGCTTTTTCTTTTGACATTACTACAAATGCTGCAGCTCCGTCATTTATTCCAGATGCATTTCCTGCAGTAATAACTCCATCTTTTTTGAAAGCAGGTTTTAATGCTGCTAGTTTTTCAGCAGATGCTCCGAATTTAACATATTCATCAGTATCGAATACTATTGGATCACCCTTTTTCTGTGGTATTACAACAGGAACAATTTCATCCTTAAATCTTCCGGCTTTGATTGCTGCTTCAGCTTTATTTTGTGAATTCGCTGAAAATTCATCAAGTTCTTCTCTTGTTAATCCCCATTGTTCTGCTATATTTTCAGCAGTTATTCCCATGTGATAACCATTGAATGCATCGGTCAATCCATCAAAAATCATCATGTCAACAAGTTTTGTGTCGCCCATTCTAGCTCCCCATCTTGCGTTCGGCATAACGTATGGTGACATGCTCATACTTTCTGTTCCACCAGTTATGATACAATCTGCATCTCCAGCTTTTATCATCTGCGCTGCTAGTGCAACTGATCTTAGACCTGATCCGCAAACTTTATTAATTGTGAAAGAAGGTATTTCTTTAGAAATTCCTGCATTCATTGAAACCTGTCTTGCTATATTTTGGCCTAAACCACCTTGAAGAACGCTACCGAAAACTACTTCATCAATAATCTCTGGGCTGATTCCAGCTCTTTCGATTGCCGCTTTTACTACAATTCCACCTAATACTGCCGCTGTGCTTTCTTTTAATGTTCCACCGTAGCTACCTACTGGTGTTCTAACTGCGCTTACTATTACTACTTCTCTCATAACTTAATTTCCTCCTT
>CAYRVM010000177.1:0-3735 GCA_964427575.1 uncultured Oscillospiraceae bacterium
AAATTCTATAATGAATTTATGTCTCACTTCGCGATCAATAAGAGCAATCTCAATTTGATCAGTAAAATATAAAACTTCAACGCCGTTTTCTTTCAATACGTCTGAAAAACAGTCATGCTCATATTGAGCTACAGAAAGATATGGTATGTCGTCAAATAGCAGACGCTCAAAGTTGTCTGGCACCAAGCCCTCGAGCTCGTTGCCCAATCTGTGAAGCAAGACTCTATTTAGTTTTCCTACTTCGGAGAATACATTTACATCATTAGTACTGTTCATGATAATTCCTCCTTTAGATTTATGATTTCCTTGCATCAGTTCACATGCTATTTGCTCCGCAAATAGTGTGAGCTAGGAAATTGTTGCTACGATTACTGCTTTGATTGTGTGCATACGGTTTTCAGCTTCGTCAAAAACAACTGAATTCTTATTTCTAAATACCTCGTCTTCAACTTCTCTGATATCAAGCCCTTTTGCCATCCAGTCTTTAGCTGTTTTAGTTTCAAAATCATGATAAGCTGGTAGGCAATGCATAAACATAACATCGCTGTTATTTGTCTTTGCAAGTAAGTCCATTGTAACTTTATAAGGGGCAAGCATATTTACTTTTTCAACTGTTCTAGCTTCTTCCCCCATTGATACCCAAACATCTGTATATAGAACGTCTGCTCCATCAAGGCAGCTTGTGTCACTGCAAATTTCAATTATTGCTCCAGTTTCCTTGGCGATTTCGTTAGCTATATCCAAGACTTTCTGGTCTGGTACTAATTCTTTTGGGCCATATCCAACGAAATGCATTCCCATCTTTGCACAACCATACATCCATGCATAAGCCATATTATTTTTAATATCCCCACAAAAAACAACTTTTGCATGATGAAGTGGCTTAGATAAATGTTCTTCCATTGTCATCATATCAGCCAGTATTTGCGTTGGATGATCTACGTCTGTTAAGCCATTCCATACAGGAACTCCAGAGTATTTTGCAAGGTTTTCGACTACTTCTTGCTCATATCCTCTATATTCTATCCCATCGTAATATCTTCCAAGAACCTTAGCGGTGTCCTCAAGAGATTCCTTTTTACCCATTTGGGATTGGGATATATCCAAATATGTCGCGTGGCCACCTTCCTCAGTTGTTGCAACTTCAAATGAGCATCGTGTTCTTGTTGAAGTCTTTTCGAAAATTAAAACGATATTTTTCCCAAGTAACAGATTAGTCTGAACTCCAGCCCGTTTTTTGTACTTTAAATCGTGTGCCAGATCTAGTAAATACCTAATCTCAGAAGTAGAAAAGTCTAGTAGAGTTAAAAAGCTCTTTCCTTTTAGGTTCATTGCCATAATATTTCCCTCCATATAAGAACAACCCGTGATAGCTCCACAAGTTGTTAATCGTTTATGCTTAAAGCATACAGTATGCAATTATAAAAGAAAGTACCAGCATTCTAATTATTTCATGTGCCAGTGCTTTCTTTCATTGCTTCAATTAATAATTCCATTCCCTCTTCAATTTGTTCGAAGCTCGGGTATGAAAAGTTCAGTCTAATAAAAGATTCTCCGTTATTTCCATATGGGTAAAACAAAGTTCCTGGTATAAAGACTACGCCCTTTTTCAGCGCTTTTTTCTCTAATGTTTTTATCTTCATATCGTTTGGAAGCTTGCACCATAAATATATGCCGCCTTTGGGTTTTTCACAAATTACACCAAGGTCTTTTGCTTTTTCAAGTTTCTTATACATTAATTCCATCTTATTCCCATATTCCTCAGAAATTAATTTGAGGTTATTCTCGTAAAGACCTTTTTCAATAAAGCTACTTAAAAGTCTTTGAGAAAGACTATCTATACTAATAAGATGGAGAGAAACTAAATAACTTAGCCTCTTGATTATTTGTTTTGGCGCTACGACAAATGCTAGTCTAATGCCCGGTGCAAATGTTACTGCGAATGAGTAAACGTAAATCACTAGATTATGCTTATCAAGTGATTTAATTGAGGACACGTAGTCACTATCAAAACAAATCCCTGAGGTACTGTCATCTTCCACAATTGGCAATCTATATTTATTTGATATTTCAAGGAGCAATTTTTTTCTGTCCAAGCTCATTATCGTACCTGTAGGATCCTGATATCCTGAGCTTACGTAAATAAATTTTGGTTTGTGCTTTTGTATTAGAGGTTCAATACTATCAACCATAATCCCATTTTCATCTATTGGCACTGTGACTACTTTTGCCCCAGCTAGCTTCAATCCTCTATAAACATCAGGTGAGATTGGCTCTTCAGTTAAGACGCAATCTCCTGGTTTTATAAAAAGTTCAATTATATAGTCTAAGGCTTGATTCATCTCAGTCAATACTTGGATTTCTCCTGGATGAGCGTGAATCCCTTTTTCATTTAACAGATGAGAAATATTCTGTCTAAAAGATAGAAATCCTTGGTATGGAGAATAGCTATAAACGTCTTGGTCGCCACATTTTTCTAAGGCTATGATCTGGGATAGAATTTCACGAACATCTTCTTTGCATTTAGCATCGTTTGGAACGATACCCCCAGCAAAGGAAATGAATTTTTTAGAATAGGATTCAGAAAATAGATGATCAAAGCTTTCGTTAAGCTCCTGAAATTCATCTTTCATTAAGCTTTGCCAAGGAATGCTTCCAGTACTCTTTAAATATTCAGATTCGTTTCTTTTATAACTTATCTCATAGGCTAATCCTTGTCTCGCAATTAGTAGTCCTTCCGATTTAAGTTCATTATATGCCTTGATTACTGTATTTCTATGGACTTCCGCAGACTTAGCTAAGGCTCGCTCTGAAGGAAGTTTGCACCCATCTATTAGCTCGCCTTTAATAACAAGCTCTTTGATTTGGTTTGCAATCTGTAGGTATATTGGTGTCTGACTATTATGTACTATTTTTATTTGAAGCATAAGAAAATCTCCTCTGCCCCCTATTCTATCCTAATTGCAATTTTATTTCACCAACTTTCTTAATGCATATTTTTATAATTATACATTTTTATTTATATTTATGCAATATGTTTTTATGTTTATTTCTTTATACAAAGAAAATGGAAGCCTTAGCTTCCATTTTGCTTCTATTCATTCTATTCTTTAATTTCTTTTACCGATTACATTTTCTCTTTAGCTTCTTTTGATTTCGGCTCCTTAGCTGCTTTTGCTGGCTTCGGTTCCTTTGGCTCAGCAGCTTTCTTGCTATCGAACTTTATCTTTGGGCGCTTAACACTTTTGATCTTTTCTTTTGTTGGTTTCACAAAATATTCGTCAAGCAATTTTTCAGCAATAAATCTTTGGGCGTCTGCCTTGATTGATAAACTAGTTATTAACATAAACACTTCTAACATATCATCATCTGAGAGATCTGATCGGTTCAAGCTGTTTTTAATGCTTTCAATTTCTATCTTAAGTTTTTCATGAAGATTTTCTCTTTCTTTCTTCTGAGAATCCAATATCCCCTGATATATTGTTAAGAAATCAATTTTTTCGTCAAATTCAGAGTTAAAGTTTTCTATCAAAGGTTTCATGATTTTACCGATTTCATCCATTTGGAAATTTCTCTTAAGGTAAAAAATCATGGAGAGAAAGATTAGATGTTCCTTTGAATACTTTCTAGCTTTTGGCCCTGGCATCATCTTATGCTTTGTATAGTTCCTAATCATAGTATTTGTAATGACTTGGTCTTTTTCATTTCTCTTGTATGCCGCTAGCTTTTGGTTCA
>CAYRVM010000178.1:0-3718 GCA_964427575.1 uncultured Oscillospiraceae bacterium
GTTCTGGGAAAAGCAGCTCGTCACGTGTTACGGATCCGTTTGTTGCTTGTTCGATCTTTAGTGCGAGGTCTGGTGATGGCCTTCTGGTTCCCTTACAAATAAGGGAAATCATAGGCTGTCCACATTTTGATCTGATTGCCAAATCAGATATAGTGACCGGGTTGAATTTTAAATATTCTGACAATAGCATGGCCTATTATTGCGACATGCAATATATTTGTCAAGATGTTTTTCGTGGTGTAATATGGAAGATAAATATTGGAGAGAAAATTTAAAATTCCTAATTGATTCATCAGGTTTAAATCAAAAGGAATTTGAACACAAAAGCGGTGTAAGCCAATCTCATTTATCGTTATTGATAAATGGTAAAAGGCCATTCACTCAGAAAACTCTTGATTCAATATTGAAGTCTTTAAATAAAACATATCACGATTTATTCGCAAAACCTGTTATTCAACATTTAGACAATCCACTTTCTATTCACGTCGCATCAAACGGCCATAAGGATTTGTTAAACGGCACAGCGGATGATTATCGTGGTATCCCATTATACGAATCAGGAAGACTGGCGGCCGGTACAAACGGCATGGCTTTTGATCCATACGATGAACCATCATCGATAGTTGTTGTGTACCGGAAAGAATTGCAGGGTTGTTCACATCATAATTTGGCGGCCATGCGCGTTGGAGGCGATTCTATGGAGCCGACAATTGCAGAGGGAGCGATTGTGGTTGTAGATTTATCAGATAAAGAATTTGCAAGTCGAAATATATTTGCAGTCAATACCCCGGATGGTGGAGTAGATATGGTGTCAGTAAAACGTATTCAGAAATGGGAACATGGCTTTTCAATTATCAGTGATAACCCAAAATATCCACCATATTTGTCTCCATTAGATTGGAATAGGCTTTGTGTCGGTAGGGTTGTTTGGATGTGGAAAAACGTAAGGGACGCATGATATATGGATCATAAATTCAAAACAATTTTACAATATTCAAGAAAAAGGACGCCAGATATAAAAATTGAAACTCAATCTGTATGGGTTTTTGTGGATAATTTTGACGGATCGAGTAGAACGAAAGCCATAAAAAAACTTATTCATTTACAGCCGGTTCAGCTTGCATGGCTTCCTGAAAATGATAATGGTGAAATACCATTATATATATTTGGTTCTGATAATAATTGTGATTTGGACATGTCAACATGCGTTGGCCAAGTTGATAAATATTTATCTAAAAATATAATTGATTTTATTCATAGTGATTTATATGAAGGTATTAACTCAAAATTTATAGAACCAGCCGGAGGGGCATGTGGCGTGCCAATTTTAGGGTGTATAATTCATATTGATATTTTTATAGACAACATGAAATCTGAAATGCTTGGCAATACTTCACCAATTTGCCCGTATTGCAATTCAGAACTGACAAAAATGCCGTTAAGAAAGTCTGTCTGTAAGGTATGTAAAAAAGAGATTTATTCAAAGAAAATTTATAATGGTAAAAACATATTAATGACAGACGAAAATAATAATAGGCTATTGGAATATAGAAGCAAAATAGACGGGCTGTATTATCACAGCATAAAATAAACCGCATATAAAATATCACATATTAAAGCTCATGCTTCCCGGCATGGGCTTTTTTTGTTCCCTTCATATCTCCTTATATAAACATCCTTGTTTCAAAAATATTGCACGTTGAAATTTATATTGACTTTAATATTACATCTTGCAATAATCGCAGCCAACAAATCAAAACACCCCACCATCAACCACTGAGCGACCTTGACCGGCGCATTGACGGGGCGGATGGTCTCCATGGATGAACCTGTAACCGGGGAGGCATCAAGGAGAGGCTGATCACCGGGGGAAGATCAAAAAAGTTAATAAAGAAAGGAAAATGATGGAAACTATAACACTTAATTTATCTGATGTGGTTTATCGTGAAGACTTATATCCACGATCCTCTACGTCGCCACAAAAGGTACAAGAATATGCTGAGAACATTGACGTTCTTCCTCCAATAGAAGTTAATCAGCACAATATTTTAATAGATGGATGGCACAGATGGACAGCGCATAAAAAGAATGGCGTTGAAACTATTCAGGCTTTTGTAACAAAAACATCAAGCGAGGCAGTTCTACTTGAAAATGCAATAGAAAGAAATGCAGCCTTTGGCCTTCAGCTAACACAAGACGATAAACGTAATATGGCGAGAAGTATTTACCATGTTACTCCTGAAAAGGAACGATCTGATAAAAAGAAACACCTTGCAAAAATACTTTCTGTTTCTGAAAGGACTGTCAACGGTTGGTTATCCAGAATCGACAAAGACAGCAAGGAGGCCAGAAACAAGCGAATTTTTGATATGTGGATGGCGTGTCATACTCAGGAAGATATTGCGGAAAAAGAGAATGTTACGCATCAGGCCGTTGATAAGATTTTGCAACAAATGGAAGAACTGCCAGAAGTTGCAAAACCCATCGCAAACCATCTGGTTGATTTCGAAGTACCAATTTATAATGTGTGGAAGCAGCAAACAAAGACGGCAGGTTCAAAGCATTTTGGCAATTCAGAAGTGAAATGGATAGATAATCTGCTTTATCTCTACACTCAGCCGTTTGACGTTGTTGTTGATCCGTTCGCAGGAGGTGGAAGCACTATTGATATTTGCAAGAAAAGATTCAGACGGTATTGGGTAAGTGATAGAAAACCTATTGTTGAACGAGAAAATGAGATCAGAAAGCATGATTTAATGAACGGATTGCCTGACTTACCACGTTGGAAAGATATAAAACTTGTTTATCTTGATCCACCATACTGGAAGCAAGCTGAAAACCAATATAGCAATGATCCGACTGATTTAGCAAACATGGAGATTGGTGATTTCAATTCTAATTTATCATCTATCATTTTACAGTTTTCAAAGAAGTTGCAGCCAAACAGTCATATCGCCTTGATTATTCAACCCACACAATGGAAATCACCTAATCGTGAATTCACCGATCATGTTGGCGATATGATTAAAATGATCAATCTTAATATAGATATGCGGTTTTCAGTTCCTTATGAAAGCCAGCAGTGTAACGCTCAGATGGTTGAATGGGCAAAAGAAAACAAGAAATGCCTTGTTTTGACTCGTGAAATAATTGTTTGGAAGATTATTTGATGCAAAAAGAAATATATGGCGAAAGAGATTTATCTTTTTCAGCATGGCACAGAAGAGATTCGATAAAACGTTTTATAGACAAGAAAGATGCTGAAAAGCTCTCAATGATAGACCTTGATTCGGCGGTATTTATAGAATGGGAAGATCAATTCAAAGAACCAATAGCCATAATCGAAGCGGCACGTGATAACGGTCAATATAAACACGCATGGATAATAAAACGTCTGGCTCAAAAGGCTGATATTTACGGAATACTGCTTTTGTATAAATTATCAAAAAACAAAAACCCAGTTGACACAAGATACTATGATATCGATGGTTTCAAAATAAAAATACTTCATCCAAAAGTAGATAATGATTTCATATATTATACGCCTTTAGAATGGGCAAAAAGTTTAGTTGAATTGCGAAATTTTGCAAAAAATAAAATGTTAAACAGTGTTTCTAACGGAATATATAATACAAGTTTTAATGTGTCTTAATGTAGGCCGTAGTTCGTTTGTTTCATCTGACTGGCATTCTGACCGCCGACACCGGCCCGGCGGAGT
>CAYRVM010000179.1:0-3695 GCA_964427575.1 uncultured Oscillospiraceae bacterium
AGCCACTATGTTAGTTATGAGCCTTGGAAAGATATCAGGAAAGATGTCGAATACAGGAATTTTACTTTCGGGCGTAGTTGTTAGTTCATTCTTGCTTTCAATTATTTCTTTGCTCTACGTTTTCAACCATGACAAAATAGCAAGTATTTATCTATGGACTATGGGAGGCTTCAATGGAGTGAGCTGGGACAAGATAGAATTAATAACGCTTCCAATAATATTTGGAGTTATTGTTCTAATTATTAAAGCGAGAGAGTTTAACGCAATAGTCTTGGGCGAAGAACATGCAGCGGGAATAGGAATGAATGTCGATAGATTCAAAATCGGGGCGATGATAATTACTGCAATACTAGTTTCGTTCTCCGTTTTCGTAAGCGGAATCATCGGATTTGTTGGAATAATTGTCCCTCATTTGATGAGAATGATCTTTGGAGTGGACCATAAGAAGATGATATTACTCTCAGCTATTGGAGGGGGAATATTCCTTCTAATTTGCGATACGATATCAAGAGCAATTTTAGGTAGCGCTGAAATACCTGTAGGAATAGTAACTTCATTATTTGGAGCACCTTTTTTCCTTTTAATACTTAGAAAGACCAAACCTGAGAATATGTTGTAGGAGCAAAATGGAAAACATAATTGGAATTGAAAACCTTAGCTTTAAATATGATGAAAAGTGGATTCTTGAGGATATAAACATTGATATTCCCAAAGGAGTTTTCGTATCCGTGATCGGACCTAATGGCTGTGGGAAGACAACTTTATTGAAAATTATCTCGCGTTCGATAAGCCCACAATTTGGAAATGTTTCAATCAGCGGTAGAGATATAAAAAAGTACTCACATAAGGAATTGGCGAGAGAAATCGCCACAGTACATCAGCATAGCAACTCGACATTCGGGCTGACTTGTGAAGAGGTTGTACTTATGGGAAGGTACCCTTACCAGACAGCCTTTAAATGGGAAGATAAAAATGATAAGATAGTGGCGAAGGAATGCATGGAATATGCGGGAGTTTGGGAACTTAGAAATAAAATAATGACCGAACTCAGCGGCGGCGAATTTCAAAGACTTATGATAGCAAAAGCGTTGGCGCAGGATACTGAAATAGTACTTATGGATGAGCCAGTCGCCAGTTTAGATTTAAAATACCAAGTTGAAATTCTAAGCCTATGCAAGAGACTCATAAAAGAAAAAGGAATTACCGTTATAGCTCCTCTCCACGATATTAATCTAGCGATGCAATTTAGCGATAAGACCATAATTATTCAAGAGGGTAAGATCCTTGAATATGGGGATACTCACGAGGTTATTTCCCATATGAATATCGAAAATCTATATGATATAAAAGTGAAAAAAATATATGATTCTGAGAATAACGTTTATTATTTCCCAGAAATATAATTATATAAAATATTGAATTGAGCGGTGATAACAATGGGAAAAATTATCTATATTACTGGTGGCGCACGAAGCGGAAAAAGCACATTCGCAGAAAATCAAGCTAAGGCACTGTCTGACGAAGTGCTATATATTGCTACATCGGAAGCTTTTGACAAGGAAATGGAAGAACGTATAAGCAAGCATATCAAGCAAAGACCAAGCAATTGGAAAACTGTCGAGATGTTTAGAAACTTTCTTTCCCTTAAGGATAATGAATTTTTTATAACCTCTAAAACATTACTTCTCGATTGCTTGAGTTTGATGGTTAATAATTTAATATATTATTCAGACCTGGATTTCGAAAACATCGACTTTTCTAAGTTAGATGAATTCGACAAAATGCTAGAGGTTGAACTTCTTGACCTAATAAAGATAACTAGAGAAGGAAATAAGAACCTAATCTTTGTTTCGAATGAAATCGGTATGGGCATCGTTCCAAACGATCCATTATCTAGAGCTTATAGAGACATGTTGGGACGTTTAAATAGAATAGCTCAAGAAAATTCAGATGAGGCATATTTCTTAGTCTCAGGAATACCAATGAAATTGAAGTAATATAATATCAAGAGATATTTGGAGAACAAATGAAAAGTTTTATTTTAGCACTCTCATTTTTTACTAGAATCTCATTTATTAAAGCCGAATTTGATGAAGAGGTCTTTGCAAAATCAGTTAAATGGTCCCCTGTTGTCGGACTTTTAATTGGGAGTTTGCTATATCTAATTTCATTTGTCTTGCAAGATTTCGATACCATGGTAGTAAATATAATTATTATAATGTTATATATAGGAATAACTGGAGGACTTCATCTAGATGGTCTATCCGATACAGCAGATGGAATATTTAGCGGTAGAGGTAAGGACAAAATTCTAGAAATAATGAGGGATAGCCGAGTTGGAACCTTTGGGGTATTAAGCCTTGCGCTATGGCTTGCTTCTATGCTCATTATTCTTGGAGTTGTTCCGAGGGAAGCAATAATAATTTTCCCTGTGGTTGGGAAGAGCGCACCTATAGTTTCAGCGTATTTTTCACAATACATTAGATCAGAAGGCCTAGGAAAAATATTTGCAACCAATTGTAAAGCCTTGGAATTTTCTTTGGCACTCATAATATCATGTGCGACAAGTTTAATCCTTGGATGGCAAGGTCTGGTTTCTAATTTAATAGCACTGTTAATTGTATATTTAACAACAAGGCATCTCAAGAAAATAATTGGAGGAATAACTGGAGATACAATGGGATTTGTTTGCGAAGTATCACAAGTTATTTTCTTGTTTTCAATTTATTTTTTGCAAGGAGTTTCACTATGAGAATTATATTGGTAAGGCATCCTGAGACGATTGCGAACGAAAATAGAATTATCTACGGTACATCTGATTATGAATACTCAGATAATGGAAATATTATGTTCCAACAAGTATTGGACAATTTCACTCAGGAAAACATAAGATTAGCAAAAATTTATTCTAGCCCAAGAGGCAGGGCAAATAAACTAGCTAATGAAATCGCTAGAATTACTGAAAGCCAAGTAATTATTGATGAATTAATTAGGGAAATGGAATTCGGAATTTTCGAAAATCTAAACCCTGAAGACGCGAAGACAAAGTACCCAGAGTCCTTTGGGAAATTCATGGATGGCTATACAGAATTTAAGATACCAGAAGGGGAAAGCTTTTCCGAGGTTCTTGGTAGAGCAAAAATATTCTTCGCTCAAATAATAAGCTTAAATGAAGACTGCATAGTGGTTACTCATGGAATGTTCATTAAAGCATCTATATCATATCTGCTTGATTTGAAACTTGAAGAATCTTGGCACTTTAATATTAAACCAGGGGCAATGTTAGATATTAATTACGAAAACAATTATGGCTCATTGTCTGAGCTTAAAAATGTAAGAGGTGGAGTAAAGTGAGTAAGGGTTATATACATTTATATACTGGAAATGGTAAAGGTAAGACAACAGCAGCTCTTGGAATATCATTGAGGGCTATATGTTCTGGGAAAAAGGTGTTTTTTGGTCAGTTTATGAAAGGTCAACCATATAGTGAACTAAAAGCACAAGAATATTTGCCAGGGTTTAAAATGGAACAGTTTGGCGGTCTATGCTTTGTAAATAAAAAGCCTAGAGAAGAAGATATAAACGATGCAAAAAATGGTCTAAAAATAATGGAAGAGATTTTAACATCTAAAGAATATGATATGGTCGTTTTCGATGAAATAAACACAGCAGTTTTTTTTGGGCTAGTAACGCTC
>CAYRVM010000180.1:0-3689 GCA_964427575.1 uncultured Oscillospiraceae bacterium
AATTGCTCAAGGCACCTTCAGAGAAGATCTTTACTATAGGCTCTATGTGATTCCAATTTTTATTCCACCACTTAGAGAAAGAAAATCAGATATTGTAACGCTGTTAAACTATTACCTCAGCCAAAATATGGAAAAATACAGACTGAAGAGGAAATTCTCTCCTGAAGTTTTTCATATTTTAATTAACTATAGTTGGCCTGGAAATATCAGAGAACTTGAAAATCTTGTAGAGAGATTAATAGTAAACTCTAGGCAGACCATAGTTGATGTTGATTCGTTACCAAAAGAATTTCTTGTTAAAGCTAAAGATAAAATTGATGTTGGAGAGGCTAATTCAGAAGTGACATCGCTAAAAGATAAACTACTAGAATTCGAAGCAAGTTTAATTTTAGATAAATATAAGGAACTTGGAAGTTCATACAAAGTAGGCGAAGCTTTAGGTATAAGTCAATCGCAAGCATATAGTAAAATTAAAAAATATGTTAAAAACCCAAAATAATGAGTTGAAATGGATTTAACGTAAGTTAAAATCAACTTAAAAATGCAGGACCTTTGAGTTAATTCAAAGGTCTTTTTTATTCTCCGCCAAGCGTCTTAAGGCCTAACGAATCCAGGCACTCGTTGATCACGAAGAAGTCGAAGATCCGGTTGACGATGCAATATTGGATTACTAGGTCGAACTTGCTGCTCATGGAAAGGGCGTAGCCTGCTGAAGCGAGAAGTAGCTCGGTGTCTTCCAAGGATAACTCGAGGGCGAGGGCGAGGGCGATCGAGGTCTTTTGGGATGGGTGGTAATCGGAATTCTTGAGCCTAGAGAAAAGTCGTCGATCGATATTTGCTTTCTTGTAGAAATCAGAATCCTTTAGGTAGCCTTTTGTGTCCAAGTGGCGTAAGAGCAAAACGTTGAAGGTTTCTGATTTATTATCATTTAAATATGACCCGAGCCCACTTAAACCGTTGATTTTATATTGAATTTCATTTGATTTTATATCTTCTGCGCTATAGGGATATATTTTCGATTCTTCAATATCCAAATTATCAAGACATGAGTCGCATTTTTCACTCATAATCTCTAAGGAGTCCATAAGCAAGGAATTTCTTATCCGCGACTTCGGCCTAAAATTCTCCTCAACAAAGATACTTATATCAATTAATAGCTTACTTTTATCAAACATCGAGGGCCTCCAATTTGTCGCTTTTCAAGCGACCATTTAACTTATCGATTCGACTATTATTATAGCATAAGTTAAATCCTAGTAAAAGTTGGAGGTAATAACATGAAACAGATTAAAACAGAACTAATTTTTTTACTCGATCGAAGTGGATCAATGTCTGGTCTAGAAAAAGAAACCATCGGTGGATTCAACGGGCTTATCAAAAAACAAACTGAAGACCCAGGGCAGACTCTAGTTACAACTGTATTGTTCGACAATATGTTTGAATTGCTCTATGAAGGCAAGGAAGCTAAAAACGTTAAGCTTTCTAGCAAGGAATATTTCGTGAGGGGAAGCACCGCATTGCTTGATGCAATTGGCAATACTATAAATATCGTCAATAAACGATTTGACAGTATGGAAAGAGAAGAAAGCCCCGACAATGTATTGTTCATAATAACCACAGATGGCTACGAAAATTCCAGCAGAGAGTTTTCAAAGGACCAAATCAGAGAAATGATCAAGCACCAGACGAACAGGCACAATTGGGAATTCATGTACCTTGGCGCAAACATCGATACCGTGAGTGAGGCTAGAGACATTGGCATCAGTGCAGATAAAGCTGTAAATTTCGAAGCGGACGAAAGTGGCATCGACAAAATGTACATGAGCCTAAATGAATCAATTATTAGTTATAAGGAAGGCAAAAAAAACAAAAAAGCATAAAGCAAATTTAATTTCTAAATTGGTCACGCACTGCGTGACCAACTTAGCACGACAAACTAATTCCCAATTATGTACAATGTTACCATCACCTATTAGTGGGGTATAAAGACTTTGTGTAAATAACTAATTGAAAAACAGTCTTTATCAGGAGGTAATATAATGTTAAGAAAAATTGATCATGAAAAAATGGGAAAAAGTGATTTGGGTTGGCTCAAGAGCCTGTTCCACTTTTCCTTTGCTGAATATTTTAACCCAGACAATATGGGTTTCGGTGTTTTGAGAGTTATAAACGATGATTTGATAGCCCCCAACAATGGCTTTGATATGCATCCACACAAGGACATGGAGATAATTTCTTATGCTATTGATGGGGAGCTGACTCATGGGGATAGCATGGGCAATAAGCAGACCATTACTAGAGGAGAGGTCCAGTACATGAGCGCTGGAACCGGCGTTTACCATAGTGAACATAATCGTGGAGACAAGGTCGCTAGGTTGCTTCAGATTTGGATACATCCTGACAGGAAAGGCCATACTCCAAATTACGGAGATTTTCGATTCAAATGGGAAGATAGGGAAAACAAATGGCTTCATATAGTTTCGCCCATTAATGGGGATGCAATCGTCAAGATAAATCAGGATGCCAACATCAATGTTTTAGCATTGGATAAGGGGAAAGAGATAGGGTTTGCAGTCGGAACTGGCAGGCAGGCTTACCTTGTGCAGATCGAGGGCTCATCGAGCGTCAACGGGGTTGAGTTAAAAATGAGGGACGCCCTTGAAATAACTGAGGAAGATATCATAATAAAAGCTACGGAGACTTCGCATTTTCTAGTTATAGATATGATGGTATAATAACTTAGAGAAATTCGCACAATGATATAAAATGGGGGAACACTTGAAGATATTTAAAATTCAATCAAGCTATAAGATTGGGAAGTTAAGGGTGAAAGTATCCCTAGCGATGGCTATAGTCATCGCTATTCTGATTTATATAAGTGGTTATCCAGTAGCAGATCAAGGGCTGATTCTATTCGCTGACAAGGAAGATTTGGCGGGGATGGAAAAGACCGTGGTGACACGAGTAGTGGATGGTGACACCATAGTAATAGAAGGCGATATAAAGGTTAGGCTTATTGGTGTGGATACTCCAGAGGTGAATGGACCAAGCACGGACTTGGAATATTATGGCGAACAGGCAAGTGCATACACGAAGGCGGCCTTGACTGATAAGACTGTGTATCTGGATATGGATGTTTCAGAGACCGACAAATATGGCAGGCTGCTGCGCTATTTGTACTTGGATGACGGTACCTTTTTCAACCTTAAGATGGTCGAAGACGGGTATGCCTATGCGTCCACATATCCTCCGGATGTGAAGTATGCGCAGGTGTTCAAAGAGGCGGCTAGCGCTGCAAGAGATAAGAGTGCGGGACTCTGGAACAAATAGAAATTCGAGAGATCAGGGCTCAGGGCTCTGGAGCAAATAGCTAGAGGATTTAGCTAATAAATAAGAAATAACACAAAGTCGACCGACTAATTGGGCTCGAAATCCAAAAAGTCGGTTGACTTTTTGGATTACAATGATATTCTTGATATAGGAAAGCTCAGGAGGTGGTTTTGATGTTAAGGGAATCAATGGAAGAATTAATAAACTGGAAAAATTCAAAATATCGTAAGCCTTTGATAATAAGTGGAGCAAGACAGGTCGGCAAAACTTGGCTAATGAAGGAATTTGGTGATAAAAATTATTCAAGGACTGCATATATAAATCTTGAAAACAATGAACGCATGGAAAGTCTTTTTAGT
>CAYRVM010000181.1:0-2012 GCA_964427575.1 uncultured Oscillospiraceae bacterium
AGCGACAGGATTTGAACCTGCGGCCACTTGGCCCCCAGCCAAGTACTCTACCAAGCTGAGCCACGCCCCGATGAGAGATTACTGGTATTATATCAACTTTGCTTTATAGAGGTTTCAAGTACTCGTCAGCTAGACAAAATGCGGCATAAAGAGGTACACTTTTGATCCCGTTTTCGAAACCGAAATTTTTCGGAGATATACGTATGGAATAACTTGGCTTATAGCAAAGAACAAACTGCCTCAAACTTTTAGACCTTACGTTTTCTGATGATTTAACCTCAACTGGAATGACGCTGCCATCCTGCTTTTGTATGACGAAATCAACCTCAGCTCGCCCTTTTGATTCCCAGTAATAAGCTTGAAATCCGCTACTCACAAGGGTTGAAGCGACATAGTTCTCAGTCAATATCCCTTTGTAATTGTCAAATCCTATAGAGTCCGCCAGTATGGTGTTTACAGGAATATTGAATTTTGAAAAAAGTAATCCAGTATCGATCATATAGATTTTAAAGAAGGATGCATCCGCAAAAATATTGAGTGGAAGTTTGCCTTCATTTATTTTAATGCATTTGACGATAATTCCCGAAGCAGAAAGCCATGCTATTGGGTGCTCATAATCGTATGCCCTAGCGCCGCTTTTTATTTCTTTGTATTGAAATTTTTTATTCTCCTTCGCGAGCTGTGCCGGAATACTATTATATGCCTCTATAATTTTTACGGTTTCTCTGGCCGAAGCATATTTTGCCATATCGGAAACGTAAGCATCATTGATGTTCTTCTGCTTTGCCAAGACGAAGTTAAAATCTCTACTTTCTATATATTCGTTCAATACCGCTGGCATGCCGCCAACGGCAATGTAGGTATAATAAAGATCAAGAGCTTTTCTATGAAGCGAAAACTCAGTATTGCTAATATAACATTCTCTGATCATATTTGCGAAATCACGGTTTGCGACTGTCCAAATAAATTCTTCAAAATCTAGGGGATAGAGGGTCATCATCTCGACTTTCCCAACTGGGAATGAATACTGCTCTCTATTAACTGCAACTCCAAGAAGGCTTCCAGCCGCTATGACATGGTACTCCGGCGCCTTTTCATAAAAGTATTTGAGAGCTGTGAGCGCTCTCTCGCTAGCCTGAATTTCATCAAAAAATATAAGAGTATCTTCTTTTAAAATGTTCTGTCCAGATAAAGCAGACAATTCACGAATAATCCTATCTGGCTCCAAGTCGCGATCAAATATTTTAACCAGCTCTTTATTGTTTTCCAAGTCAAAATAAGCGGTGCTTTTATACTGCTCTTTACCGAAAGTTAAAACTGTATAAGTTTTCCCCACCTGTCTGGCTCCATAAAGAATGAGCGGCATCCGATTTTTGCTTTTTTTCCATTCTGCGAGCTTTTTCGACATTTTACGTTCCATAAAGTGTATCAACTCCCCACTTTTTATAATGTATTATATCTAATAATCTTTCTAATGTCAAGAAAGCGTTTCTTCACATTAGTGTCAACGCCGGATTATAGCAAGTATTGTTTGATTTGTGTGTGCTAAGAATGAATTCCTCAAGACATTCTATGAGATATAACAAAAGAGCCAATTTGCTATTAATATTCATCAATTGCAAATTGGCTCTTTCTTTTGTGGTGAAGGTGGTGGGAGTCGGACCCACGTCCGAAAGCACATTCACAAGAGTTTCTCCGAGCGCAGCTTATGTTTTATTTATTTCGCTTCTTGAGACGCCCAAAAGCAGGCTTAACTTTCTGCTATCCTATTGTTCCCCCGTGCTACTAGGAGCTCACACGGAGTTTTCCTTTATATTTGACGCCCGGACTGAAACCTAAAGGTGAATCCCAGGGGACGAGCTGCTAACTAAGCAGCTAATGCGTAATTATTTTTTGCGTTTATCTTTAAGTTGCCCATTTTAACGTTGACTAGGCGACAACGGCTCGCTTCTCTAGTTTCAACACCCCCGTCGAAACCTTTACACCCCCATGAATTGATTAATCCCCATGTC
>CAYRVM010000181.1:2022-3665 GCA_964427575.1 uncultured Oscillospiraceae bacterium
TAATTTGGATGTCGTTTTAAATAACGTGTAAGTTTTTCATTTGCTGATCTATTTTTCGATCAGCGTCTTTTTTCGCTATGCTGTCCCTTTTATCGTATTCCTTCTTGCCCTTTGCTACAGCTAGCTCTATCTTTGCTAGTCCCTTATTGTTTAAATAAACATTAAGAGGAACTAGAGTAAGACCTTTAAGAGTCGTATAACCAATTAGCTTTCTTATCTCTTGCCTATGCAATAAAAGCTTCCTTGGCCTAAGGGGATCGACGTTATTTCGGTTCCCTTGTTCGTAAGGACTTATATGCATATTATATATCATAACCTCGCCATCGACAACCTTTGCATAGCTTTCCTTGAGATTGACTTTGCCTCCCCGCATTGATTTTATCTCGGTTCCAGTCAAAGAAATCCCTGCTTCATATGTCTCTTCTATGAAGTAATCGTGCCATGCTTTTTTGTTGTTAGCAAGTATTTTACCCTGTGCCATTTCATCCTCTTTTGTATAATTAATTTATACCCAGTTTTTAATGTTTTATAGTCAAATTGCATTGTTAATGCAAATACTATTTGCTTTGCAAAGACCAAATCTCAGTAAAAGGGAAAAGCCTTAAATCTGCCCTACCCAGCACGTCTTTAACCGTTATCTGCCCAAGTCTCTCATCTCTGCTGTCAAGGCTTACGGTCCTGTTGTCACCCATTACGAATAGTTTGTCAGCTTCCACGGTAACTTGATCCATTTCTCCAGGTGTTCCTCCTATATAAATATAGGGTTCATCTAGAGCCACACCGTTTCTATACACTAGCCCGTCAGTTACAGAAATTGTATCCCCAGCCACCCCAATTACCCTCTTAATCAAATCCTTTTCCTGCTCTCCCAATGATTCAACCTGAGCCTTAAACACTATGATGTCGCCAAACTTTGGTTCACCATTCATGTATGGGATCTTGTTGATTATCAAGAAATTATTTGGCTGGATAGTCGGATACATGGAATATCCTTTAACCAGTGTTGGATCGAAAAAAGTAGTTATTAAAAGCGCTATGGCGACTGCTATAAAAATCGTTTTAACAAATTCCAGAATAGTCTTAATCATCTATATTAAACCAATCTCATTGAACGGATAAAGTCTGAAAACTGCTTCCCCATAAATTGATTTCTCATCAACTAGTCCTATTCTTTCGTCTCGGCTATCTGCGCTATTGCCTCTATTGTCTCCCATAACAAATATCTTTCCCTCAGGAATGACAATCGGCGCCACGCTACCGGCAGTTAGCTGGCCTCCAATATAATCTTCAACAAGTTGTTCGCCGTTGATGTACACTTTACCATCTGTAATTTCTATAGTTTCTCCAGGCAGTCCAATTACTCTCTTAATTAGCAATTTCTGTTTGCCATTATCCATGGTTAGGTCGCTCTTAAAGACGATTATATCCTTGTATTTTGGCTCACTGAAAAGATAAGCCTGTTTTGTAACTATAAGGTAATCATTTTCATTTAATGTTTCTAGCATAGAATGCTCTTTAACGACTGTCGGCCTTATGAATTGAAGTATGCAAACTGCAACAACTACTGCTATTGCAATATCCTTTGCCCATGATTTTATAGTTTCTCCTGTCATTTTAATATCCTCGCTTTTATATATTACTTT
>CAYRVM010000182.1:0-3642 GCA_964427575.1 uncultured Oscillospiraceae bacterium
TGGAATAACTACAAATCAGAAAATATTCGATGCGAACTCAACAGTGGGAAACGTCTCCTTCTATAGAGACGGAGCGAAACTCCCTTTCGATGCTGATTTTAATATATCCCTAAAACCCGGGAAAAACCTGCTTGGCATTTATATTACTAAGGACGTCGGAGGCGATAGCGAATACGTCGATTTCAAATATCTAACTGTAATTTATAATGGCCTTGCCATCTCTCCCGACCCACTCACCGGAGAAACCGGCAAAGAATACGAGTTTAAAGCTGCGATGTAAAGCAAAGAGAATGATGTTCATTATGAGTGGATGGTTAATAACGAGCTCAAGGATAGCACTTCAGAGCCGACATTTACCTTTACCTTCCCCACGAAAGGTAGCTATACAGTATCTGTCAAAGCTTTTTCCGGCAATAAGGAGCTAGGGAAGGATGATGCCAGAGTTGAGATGTTCGATCCTATTAAGCTGTCTCTGTCCCCTAACATGCTAAAAGGAGAAGCTAATAAAGAATACACTTTTGAGGCTTTGATCGAAAACATGCCAGAGGGCGCCGTTTATTATGACTGGTATGTTAATGATGTGCAGCAGCAGTCATCGACTTCTCCTAACGTAAAGTTGACCTTCACCCAGATAGGCGAATTCAAGGTTTCTGTAAAAGTAATCGCAAATGGTAAAGAACTAGGGAAAACCGAAATCAAGGTGACGATCGAGAAACTTTCTAACAATCTTCCTATACTGCAGCAGAATGGCTTTTTCGAAGCTAGTATTAACATGCGCGGTGTTAATCATATTTATGATAAAAACAGTTCTCCAAAAGATATAGACAAAGAAGAAAACGTATATTTCTGGACAATGGCCACCCCAATCACTTGGGATGACACCAAATTTTCCGGCACAAGAAGCAGCAAGGATGCAGCTGGTACAAAGATGAACCAAACAATTGCTGGCACTGTTTCGAAGGACGGCAACACCTTACTCACGCTGTCCTGTAGCCTGAAGGTCGAAGCTACAGATCAAAGCACTTCCGTTACCATTGAGATGCAGAACATTCCATTAAACTTTGTTGACGGTAAGCTTTACAGTTTCTATCTACCTAACCCTGACATCCAAAAGTACGTTGTCAAGCTCGAACATACCGTTCTAAGCAAATACATGGGTAACGTCTACCACTCATCGACATACCTCACTCCAGTGTGGACAAGCGACGATAGCATTGAGATCCGCTTCCGAAAAACGTTGAATCCATAAACTCTTCACGCTATTATCAAAGGCAAGGAGATGAATTGATATGAAAAAAAACGAATTCTACAAATCTATAATATCAAACATTTATGAGGGAATTTATTTTGTTGATAATGAACGAATAATTACATTCTGGAATGGTGGAGCTGAGAGAATTACTGGATTTTCTGAAGATGAAGTAATAGGAAAGTGTTGTATGGACAACATTTTAAATCATGTCGACGAAACCGGAAAAGGCCTATGCATGGATGGGTGTCCACTTCATAATACAATACAAGATGGATGCAAAAGAGAAGCAATTGTATATCTTCATCATAAAGATGGTCATCGAGTGCCGGTATCTGTTAGAGCAATCCCAATTATTGAAAATGATAAAATCATAGGAGCGGCAGAAATATTTACGGATGAGTCTGAAAAACATGAAGTTCGAAAAGATATTGAAGCTTATAAAATTCAGGCAATGACAGATCAACTTACTGGACTGCCAAACCGTAGATATGTAGATAGCTTTCATTCTTCGAGATTCAAAGAATTTTTTGAATTAGGCCTTAAGTATGGAATATTATTTATGGATATTGATAAATTTAAAAACTTTAATGATAAGTATGGCCATGAAATAGGTGACGAAGTTTTAAAAATGGTTTCTAAGACTTTTTTAGCCACTACTCGGTCTTCAGATTTAATTGGAAGATATGGAGGTGAAGAGTTTATTGCAATTCTAACCGGTCTTGATGAAAAAGCATTATTTAATAAAGCTGAACAGCTTAGAATGTTAGTTGAAAATGCAGCAATAAGAACTAAGAACAAAGAATTACGCGTAACTATATCCATTGGTGCTACTATGGTAAACGAAAAGGATACATTGGAATCGATAATAAAAAGAGCGGATGATATGCTTTACAAAAGTAAAGAAAATGGACGAAATCTAGTTACTATTAGTTGCTAATTGTTAGTCCCAATCAATTTGCGAAACTGATACAAGGGAATTATTTAGGGAGATTTATTATGAAAGATGAAGCCAAAGTGTTGTTACTAGATCAGCGAGAAGAATTACTTAGCGTATTAAAGGCGCGATTTGAGAAAAATATGAATCGCCATAAAAATATCGAATGGGTTAATATAGAATCAAAGTTGGCAGGTAAAGCTGAAAAGCTTTGGTCAGTAAATGAAATGGAAAGAACTGGTGGTGAGCCAGACGTCGTGGGTTATGACAACAAGACTGGTGAGTATATAATCTATGACTGTTCACCGGAGAGCCCAATAGGTCGTAGAAATATTTGTTATGACCGCGAGGCATTGGAGTCTAGAAAAGAAAATAGACCAAAAGATAGCGCAATTGATATGGCAATGGCTATGGGTATTGAAATATTAAATGAAGAGCAATATAAAGAGTTGCAGACGCTTGGAAATTTTGACATGAAAACATCGAGCTGGTTGAAAACACCTTCTGACATCAGAAAGCTAGGCGGCGCAATATTTGCTGATTTCCGTTTCGGTAAAGTATTCGTTTATCATAACGGGGCAGAATCATACTATTCCGCCAGAGGTTTCAGAGGCTCATTGAGAGTCTAAGGAAGACGTTTCATAAAAATTAAAGTACAATATTATAAAATAAGTTGCAAAGATTTCACAGGAAACCTGAGAATTGAAAATTCTTGGGTTTCTTTTTCAAAATTAAGTGTATTGACAGTTAAACGTTTTTATCATAGAATTCGAATCAGATAAAAATATTTGATAAGGAGATGTTAAGTATGATCGAAAAAGTTGTTTACTCATTTTCCCCAGAGAATGCGCCAGTTGAAAAAGTTCAAAAGGGAGCTACTGTTGTATTAAGGACAATGGATTGTTTCAGCAATCAGATTCTCTCTGAAGACCAATTAGTAACTGCAATAGACTTTGGGCATGTTAACCCAGCAACCGGGCCTGTCTTTGTAGAAGGAGCTTTTCCAGGAGATGTGCTCGTAGTAGATATACTTGATATTCAGGTAGATTCTGCTGGAGTAACAACAACACTTCCAGACAATGGACCACTTTTTGGCAATGTCGAAACAAGGACGAAAGTTATTCAAATTAAAGATGGTAAGGCCATATTCAATGATGTGTCGTGGAAGATAAATCCAATGATTGGAGTTATTGGAGTTGCACCTGCTACAGGAAGTGTTCCATGCGGATATCCTGGGAATCATGGTGGCAATATGGATAACCATTTAATAACAAAGGGAACTAAACTCTATTTTCCAGTTCAAGTAGAAGGTGCACTATTCCAATGTGGAGACATTCATGCTTCCATGGGTGATTGCGAATTATGCGGGACTGGTCTTGAGATCCCTGGAGTAATTACTGTTAAACTAGATGTAATTAAGAATTTTGAGATGGCTTGGCCATGGTTGGAAACAGAA
>CAYRVM010000183.1:0-3621 GCA_964427575.1 uncultured Oscillospiraceae bacterium
GAAATCGATGCATATGCTGACAAACCAGAATTTAATAAAGAAGGTCAGTTAGGAACATATTTCATTTGTTACCAAACTGAAAAAGCTCCTTTTGACAATGCTGATGTTAGAAAAGCATTATCCTTAGTAATCGACAGAAACTTTATCGTTGAACAAATTGGTAAAGCTGGACAAATTCCTGCTGCCGCATTTGTTCCTGCTGGATTATCTGATGCTGACGCTACAAAACAATTCAGAGATGTTGGCGGAGACTATTATTCAGTAGACCCTGCTAATTATGAAGCTAACGTTAAAGAAGCTCAAGATTTACTTGCTAAAGCTGGATATCCAGGTGGAGAAGGCTTCCCTAAATTCGAATATATCCTAAACGAAAGTACTGGACATCTTCAAATAGCTGAAGCACTTCAAAGCATGTGGAAAGAAAAATTAGGAATCGAAGCTACTCTTGCTCAACAAGAATGGAGTGTATTCTTAAATACAAGACAAAATGGTGAATATCAAGTAGCAAGACATGGATGGCTTGGAGATTATAATGATCCTATTTCATTCCTTGATATGTGGAGAACCGGTGGCGGAAACAACGATGCTAAATGGTCAAACGCAGAATATGACAAATTAATAGCAGACGTTAAAGCAACTGGAGACAGAGAAGTTAGATACACTAAGATGCATGAAGCAGAAAATCTACTTATGAGTGAAATGCCAATCGCACCAATATACTACTATGTAGATATCTTCTTGAAAGATCCTAAGATGACAGGTTTCTATAGCTCACCTCTAGGGTATAAATACTTCATGTTTACATCAATAGCAGCAGAATAAAAAAGCTAAAGAATGTAACCAATAAATAATTACAATTAAAGAGGATGCTATGAATAATTTCATAGCATCCTCTTTTTATTATTAGTAATGAATTATTTTATTAACTAGTTTGAAATCTTAAATTCGCAATGAACTACAGCAGTAATTTCCTTTTCTAAAGAATATGTATCATTCATCCCATAATCAGAAAACTCATTAGAATACAATGGAGTTATTTGAATTACTCCCATGTCCGCATATTTAAGACCACCTAAACCGCTTCCGGCATTTTCAGCTATCATTTCTGCTCTTTTCTTTGCATCCTTTGTTGCTTCTGCCAAAATGGTAACCTTTAAATCAGCAATTTTAGTATATAAGTATTGAGGCGAATTCGACTGAAACTGAATACCTTCATTTATTAGCTCGGTTGCATTTCTAGAGATCTCAGTTATTTTCTCGATTTCCCCGGAGCTTATTGTAACTGTTTGATACAAATCATAATAATCTATTTGACTTGTATACTGACCATTTGATAAAACAACATAATTTATATTTGTATTGATTGAAGAAAAAACAATCTTGTCAGCTGACACACCTTGCTTAATTAAATATGCAAGAACCTTTTCTTTGCTTACCTTGAGTTGAGCATATGCTTCCTGAAGAGCAGGGGATTTAGCGTTAAAACTCCCAGTCCAAACAATAAGGTCAGAAGTAATTTGCTGCTTTGCTGATCCTGTAACAATTATACTATTATTCCCAGCTTTTATTGAAACAATGCTTCCACCGATAATTACAGCTGAAACAATAACACCAATAGTAATAATTATAGCTATAATACTATTAGCAATAAGTTTATAACGTATTTCATTCATGATATACCTCCAATATTTATTTTAGATTCTCTGGGTTTAAGCCGAAAAGTTCAGGTAAGACAAATAAACCATCTTTTCTAATTAGGACATCGTCAAACCAAATTTCACCGCCACCATATTCAGGCCTTTGTATTAGAACTAGATCCCAGTGAACTGCGGATTTATTGCCATTGAATGCTTCTTCATAGGCTGATCCAGGAGTTAAATGGAAGCTTCCTGCTATTTTTTCATCAAATAAAGTATCCTTCATAGGTTTTAATATATATGGATTTACGCCAATCGCAAATTCACCAAAATACCTTGCACTTTCATCGGTATCAAGAATTTTATTGATACGATCATTATTATTTGAAGTAGCTTTAATAATTTTTCCGTTTTCAACTTCAAAAACGATGTTTTCAAAAGTGAATCCTTCTTCGACAGAAGGGGTGTTGTATGAAATAATTCCATTAACTGAATCTCTCACTGGAGCTGTATAAACCTCTCCATCGGGGATATTACATTCGCCATCGCATTTAATTACGCCGATATCTTTAATTGAAAACTTTAAATCCGTACCTGGAGCGATTAGTCTAACTCTATCAGTTTTTTCCATTAGCGCAACCAATGGGTCCATAGCTTTAGACATTTTACCATAATCCAAAGTGCAAACATCAAAGTAGAAATCTTCAAAAGACTCTAAACTTGTATCAGCAAGTTGCGCCATTGAATCATTAGGGTATCTTAAGATAACCCATTTAGTTTTATTAACTCTATATTCCAAAACTGGACGAAGTGTCTTGTTATATAGATTCATTTTATCTGGATCTACGTCAGACAGTTCAGAGATATTGTCATTTGCCCTTACAGCAATGAAGGCATCCATACCTTTCATCTGCATAAGTTCAACTTCCTTTTGGAATTCCAGTTGGTCTTCTTCACAATGCATTATTAGTTCTCTATTCATAGAAGAATCCTTAATTTCCAAATATGGAAATGCACCTGTAGCATAAATTTCCTTGATTATTTGTTTAACCAATGGCTTAGCAGAACTTCCGTTGTATGATACTAATACTTTTTCGCCTTTTTCAATTCGTGTAGAGTAGTGAACTAAAAGGTCAGCAAGTTTTTTAATTCTTGTATCCATTTTTACCTCTTTTCTAAATAATTATATAATTACCTAATTTAAATAATTTACTAAATCATTATATCAAAAGACTAATGAAAAGTAAGTAAAATTAATGAATACTTTAGATTAAGCATTTACCAAATTGTTATTATATGATAATATTTACCGACAAATCCATTAAGAAGGAAGTTGCTTATGAATCATATATTTATTTTGAACCCAGTTTCTGGTAATGGTACAGTTGTTAAAAATATCTTACCCCAAATCGCTCAAGCCTCAAAGGAATTAAACATTCCCTATCAATTTTATATTAGTAAAAGCATTGGGGATTGCGAAGAATATGTAAGAAACTACGACACATTTATGGAGCCCACAAGATTTTATGCATGTGGAGGGGACGGAACATTAAACGAGGTTGTAAATGGCGCCTATGGCAAGGAAAACGTCCAAATAGGTATAGTTCCAGCAGGAACGGGAAATGACTTTGTTAAAACATTCAAGAATTATGATAATTTTAGGAATCAGTTCACAGGAATAGCAACAAGTATTGATTTGATTTCATATAATAATAGGATAGGTGTCAATGTTTGCAACATAGGCTTTGATAGCGCAGTTGCAGATAGAATAGTACATTTAAAGACTAATCCTTTAATCTCGGGGAAAATGGCATATGGAGTAGGTATATTTCAAGAATTTTTCAGAAAGATGGGGAACAACTTAAAAGTTACCTTAGACAATGGAGAAATTGTTACTGGCGAAATGCTCCTAGCAGCAATAGGCGTTGGATCATATTATGGAGGAGGCTTTTGCGCACTTCCTTATGCGACAAGATACGAAGGG
>CAYRVM010000184.1:0-3609 GCA_964427575.1 uncultured Oscillospiraceae bacterium
GGAGTCTGCTTCAAGATCCTTCATTAAAGATGTTTCAGGTGTTACTGCGGCTTCTTCAACTCCAAGCTGTTCCACAATAATTTCTCTCACTTTATCAAATACCATTTCTTACCTCCATGTGTTAAGTGTACATTATTATTACCAATAGAATTAATATGTTTGTACATCAAAGCATATTATAATTTAGACTTTTCAATCTTGCAAGTGTATTTTTTGCTAATTTTGATATGAAAACCATATTTCGTAAATAGCTTCCTGTTTAGCCTTTTCTTCAGCAAGTTCACATGTAAGCAAATAAAGCTTTTCATGGTCTGTGAAGACTTCCTCAAGGATAAGCATTTCATTTATTTCAACGATACGGTTTTCGATAGAATGAATCTCTTCTTCAAGCTTTTTAACTTCTTTTTCTCTCTTTTGAAGTCTGGATCTCTCTTCCTTATCGTTCTGGCGCTCCAATGCACGCTGTTCCTTGAGTGTTGGAATATTGATTTCAGCATTTACCAAAGCATCTTTAGAGGTAGACTTCTTATTTTTCGCAAGTTCACCAAGATAACCTATTGGTTTTATTTCATCCAACTTCTTTTCCAAATAATATTCATACCCACCTAAGTAATTTCTAATTCCATCACTAGCGAGTTCAATTATTCTAGTTGGAACCTTATGAAGAAAGTACCTATCATGGGATACGAGAAGTAGAGTCCCAGGAAATGTCATCAATGAATCCTCAAAAGCTTCCTTCGATGCTATATCCAAATGGTTTGTTGGTTCATCCATTATTAGGAAGTTTGAGCCTGATATCATAAGCTTCAATATAGCCAGCCTTGCCTTCTCTCCACCGCTAAGGGCAGAAACTTGTTTATAGACATCTTCATTCTTAAATAAAAACCTACCTAACAATCCACGTATTTCAGTTTCATCATATAGACGATAGTCAGAATGAAGTTCATTCAGAACAGTATTGTCTAAATTGAGCAACTCTTGCTCCTGATCATAGTAACCAAAATTAATATTGTGCCCTACTTTGATATGACCATCTGTCGGCTTAATACTTCCAAGGATAATCTTTAGTAGAGTTGTCTTACCTATTCCATTTGGGCCAACGATACAAACTCGCTCACCCTTCTTAATTTCACAGTTAACATTAGAAAAAAGTTCTTTTTTACCAACACCATATCCAAATTCCTTGGAAACGCCAATCAAAGATAGGGCATCCCTACCGCTCGCAGGGCCTTCCTTGAAGTGAATCTTGATACGCGATGAGGCCTGCGTAGGTTTTTCTAGCGCCTCTATACTATCCAGGCGCTTCTCCCTCGAAGCTGCTCGCTTCGCCAACTTCTCCGTTTTATGCTGTTTGAATCTCCGTATGATTTCTTCTTGCCTTGTAATCTCTTTTCTTTGCTTTTCGTATGCCTTTAATTCTGTCTCAAGCCGTTGCCTTTTCTTGTCAGCATAGGCCTTATAATTACCTTCATATGTATTCAATTTATGGTTTTCAATTTTAAAAACTCTATTAACCACCTGATCCAGGAAATATCTATCATGAGAGATGACCACAAGGGTACCAGAATAGGATTTTAAGTACTGTTCTAGCCATTTAAGAGTATCTACATCTAAATGGTTAGTCGGTTCGTCTAAAAGGAGTAATTCGGGCTTTTGAAGCAATAGCTTAGCTAAAGCTAATCGGGTCTTTTCTCCTCCGCTCAAAGTACCAATTTTCTTCTCATTGTCATCTTTAGTAAAAGCTAGGCTATTTAAAATTCCATTTATCTCACTTCTAAAGCCATAACCATTCTTGTCAGAAAAATCTGTAAGCATCTGGTCGTATCTTTTCAACAAGCTTTCTAGCTTTTTTTCATCCTCATGGAAATGCGATATCTCGTGTGAAATTGATTTTAACTCATTTTCCATAATGATTAGGTCTGAGAAAATATCCAAAACTTCCTCATAAATAGTGTTTTCAGAGTTTAATCCCTCCGCTTGCTTCAAATAACCGACGTTAGTAGCGTCGCTGATAAAGAAATCTCCGCTATCATATGAGAGCTCTTTTGACAAAATATTAAGCAGTGTAGTTTTACCTGCTCCATTAACACCTATTAAACCAACCCTATCCCCCTTGTTGATATTGAAGGATATATTAGTTAATATATTCACAATCCCGTAGTTTTTTTCCAATTTATTTGCCGAAACAATAATCATATAATTCCTTTAATCTTTTGTATTCCTTAGTTTTGCAATAATGCTAGAACTCAATTCTAACATTTTTTTTATTGTACTTCTATATAAATAGTGATAAACTTAAAAAAAGAATTGGCATTTCGCTATGAATAGTAAGTGATTTTATTATCACATTTGAGGAAAAGGGATAGCATATGAAAGATAATGAAAAAATATCAAGTGCGGTTATCAGAAGATTACCAAGATATCGAAGGTATTTAGAGGACTTGCTAAAAAAGAACGTAGACAGAATTTCTTCAAATGGTTTGAGCGAACTGATGGGTTATACAGCCTCTCAGATTAGACAGGACTTAAATAATTTTGGCGGTTTTGGGCAGCAAGGATACGGTTATAATATTAAAGAACTCTATATTCAAATGGGAATCATACTTGGATTGGATAGGGAATATAAAGTTATCATCGTTGGCTCAGGGAATTTAGGACAGGCGATAGCAAATTACACACATTATTACAAAGAAGGTTTTAAGGTTTGCGCAATGTTCGACGTTAATCCAAGACTTATTGGACTAGTAATTAATGACATTGAAGTGATGGATTATCAGAATATTGAAGAATTCATGAGAAATAATAAAGTGGATCTTGGTATAATATGTACTAATAAGGAAAGTGCGCAGGATGTTGCAGATAAGATTTCAGAAGGTGGAGTAAGTGGTATTTGGAACTTTGCACCTATGGATCTCCAAGTTAAAGATAGCGTCTCTTTAGAGAATGTTCACTTAAGCGACAGCCTTCATGCATTGACTTACCACGTAAGACATAAATAGCAATCTGGACATACAAAAAATAAAATAACCGTTTCCAGTGAAACGGTTATTGTTTTCTAAATATAGATAGTTTCTAAGCTTCAACAGGAGCGTCAACTGGGCATACATTAGCACAAGCGCCGCAGTCAATACATTTGTCGGCTTCGATTACATATATTCCGTTGCCTTCAGAGATTGCTTCAGTTGGACATTCAGGTTCACATGCACCACAACTGATACAAGTATCTTTAATTACATAAGCCATTTATTTACCTCCTTATTATATTTAATAAAAACTGTATGCCCATTATAACAGATGGCAATTTGCATAACAATGAATTTTTTCGACTATTATGGGTAATAATCGACGAAAAGAAGAAAATATAGGGATAATCGAGGTTGAGATGATAACATTTGGTCTAGTAGGGAAAAGTGGAACTGGGAAAAGCTACCAAGCAATGAATGTATGCAAGGAAAAGGAAATTGAATACATTATTGATGATGGTCTTTTTATTTCGAAAGGGAAAATTCTTGAAGGAATTTCGGCAAAGCGCCAAGCAACAAAGGTTGGAGCTATTAAGACTGCCCTATTCACAGAAGATAGCCATAGAGATGCAGTAGTTAAAAAAAT
>CAYRVM010000185.1:0-3600 GCA_964427575.1 uncultured Oscillospiraceae bacterium
AATTTCTTTAATTATTTCATTTGGATTCCTGCTGTGCTCTCTTCCCCTTGTATATGGAACAATACAATAGGTGCAAAAGTTATTGCATCCATTCATTATATTTACAAAGGCCTTGAAATCATATCTTCGCTTTGAAGGAAGCCCTTCGACTATTTCACCGTTCTCTTCCCAAATTTCCATGACTTTTCTTTTTTCTTCAATTATATTTGAAATTAAAGTTGGGAATTTATGAAGGTTATGTGTTCCAAATATTAAATCTACAAAAGGATACTTTTCATTTATCCTATTAATTATATGCTCTTGCTGCATCATGCAACCGCAAATGCCTACGATCTTATCAGGATTTTTACTTTTAATAACTTTTAATTGACCTAAAAATCCAAAGAATTTTTCATCCGCATGCTCTCTTACACTGCATGTGTTGATGATAATTATATTTGCCTTATCCTTATTAGGTGATTCTTCATAGCCCATTGAAGCCAGCATTCCTGCTAGCTTTTCTGAATCATGTTCATTCATCTGGCAGCCGAAGGTGGTTATAAAATATGTCTTAGTTTCCAAATTTTCCTCCAGAATTATGCAGTAGTTAAAGCAAGATACTGCTTTAATCCAAGTTGAAGAAGATCCATCGCCCTATTTAAGTCCTTTTCATTGAGTACGTAAGCTATTCTAATTTCATCTTTGCCCAATCCTTTTGTTTCATAAAATCCTTCTACAGGAGCAAACATGACAGTTTCGCCTTTATCTTCAAAAGAAGTCAGCATAAATATTAAAAATTCCTCAGCATCTTTTACTGGTAGCTTAGCTGTAATATAAAATGCACCTTGTGGCTTTTGACATATAACCCCTTCCATCTTTGATAACTTATCGAACACGACATCTCTTCTCTTTTCGTACTCTTTGATTACGTCGTCAAAATAAGTATCTGGAAGGTTATAAAGCGCTACTGCGCCATATTGATCCAATGTTGGAGATGACAATCGCCCTTGACATAGTTTCAATATATTATTTTGTAGTTCCTTATTTTTTGAAATAACAGCACCTATTCTGGCTCCACAAGCGCTAAATCTCTTTGATATGCTATCGATTAAGATTACTCTATCAGTAACGTCAGGTATTTGCCCAAAACTTGTAATTGGGCTATTCCCATATACAAACTCTCTATATACTTCGTCAGAAATAATAAAAATATCGTGTTCCTTTGCAACATCGGCAATCATTCTCATTTCAGCTTTGTTTAATACAGTTCCAGTTGGATTGCCTGGGTTTGTGAGGAGAATAGCTCTTGTTCTTTTTGTAATTTTCGATTCTATATCTTCTCTTTTAGCAAAATGAAATCCATCTTCCGCTTTAGTTGTAATTGGGACTATTTTAGCTCCTGTTCCCTTTATGAAAATGCTATAGTTTGAATAAAATGGTTCTGGAACTATGATTTCATCACCATCGTTTGTAATGCAAAGCATAGTAAAAGTTAAGGCTTCGCTTCCACCTTGCGTTATTATAATGTCCTCAGGGTTAAAATAAATATTATGTTTTTCATAATACTTTATCATTCCTTGAATTAATTCAGGAATACCTTGAGAAGGCATATATTCCAATACCTCACTTCCGTTTTCAAACTTTTTAATTGCATCAAAAAATACCTTTGGCGTTTTTATATCAGGTTGCCCAATATTCAAATAGTATATTTTCTTACCCTTGCTTGCGGCTTCTTCGGCATACTTATAAAATTTCCTTATAGGTGAATGTTGCATTTGTTCTAATTTTTTTGAGAATTTCATCTAGTACCTCCTAATTCTATATGTGCTTCCTTTACTATGTTTTCAATATTTATATTATTACCTTTTGCTATATCTATTTCATTTACATTTTGTAAATGAAGGAGAAATTCAATGTTGCCTTTTGCACCAGTCATGGGTGAAAATGTTAAGTTAGCCGCTACAAGTGAATTTGTTTCTGCGTAATTAACTACTCTCTTTAATACATCAATCTGTATTTCAGGATCTTTAATTATTCCATTGCCAACTTGTTCTCGTCCAGCTTCAAATTGAGGTTTTACTAAGCAAACTATTTGACCGCTTTCAGAAAGAAGTCTTTTAGCTATCGGTAAAACTAACTTTAAAGATATAAAAGAAACATCTATTGATATAAAATCAATTTTATCTATTATTAGGTCAAAATCAAGATACCTAATATTTACTTTCTCCATATTTGTTATTCGAGGATCATTCCTTAGCTTCCAATCGAGCTGACCTTTTCCAACGTCAATGCAATATACTTTTTTAGCTCCGTTCTGAAGCATGCAATCCGTAAAGCCACCAGTTGAAGCCCCAATATCAATACAAATCTTGTCTGTTAAATCAATTCCAAATGAATTGATAGCTTTTTCTAATTTAAGACCACCCCTACTTACATAAGGGCATAGATTTTCTTTCACTAGTATTATTGAGTCTTTAGGAACGCTAGTGCCAGGCTTATCACATCTAAGTCCATCCACAAAAACTATCCCAGCCATAATAGAAGCTTTGGCTCTTTCCCTTGATTGGAAATAGCCTAGTTCAACAAGTAGTAAATCAATTCTTTCTTTCAATTAATTCACATACTTTCTTCGCGATTCCTTTTGGGTCCAAACCATATAATTCCTCTAGTTGCGAAATACTTCCCTGCTGAATAAATTTATCTGGCCATCCAATAATTTTCAAATCAATATCTTTACTATATATTTCTCTTAATTCTTTTGATAACGATGCTCCAAATCCACCTATGGAAGCATTATCCTCTATTGTAACTACTAATTTTGTTTTGTTTGCACTTTTAATAATTGTATCCAAATCAATTGGTTTAATAAAACGTGGATTTAGTATTTCCACATTGTAACCTTTTAGCTTAATTTCTTCAAGGGCTAACAATGTATTTGCTAACATTTTGCCAACAGGAATTAATGTTGCATCAATTCCTTCTTTTACTATTTCTGCATGACCATCGATAATATAATTATTACTCAATTGACTAAAATCAGGGCTATCTCCTCTTGGATATCTAATAGCACATGGCGCATCTAAAGTTATTGCATATTTGAGCATTTCACCAAGTTCCTTACCGTCTTTTGGCGCTAATATCGTCATGTTTGGCATCGAGGATAAATATGATAAATCAAAGTTGCCATGATGTGTTTCACCATCTTGCCCAACAATTCCAGCTCTGTCGATTGCAAATACAACAGGTAATTTCTGCAAGCAAACATCAATTAATATCTGATCATATGCTCTTTGTAAGAAAGTTGAATATATTGATACTATTGGGATCATACCGTTTAAGGCCAAACCTGCAGCAAAAGAAACCGCATGAGGTTCAGCTATCCCGACATCAAAAGTTCTATCTGGGTATTTAATTGAAAATTCTTCAAGTCCAGTTGCATCAATCATTGCAGCGCTTACTGCAACAATATTCTTAAATTCCGAACCTAACTCAACCATTTTATCCCCAAATACTTTTGAATAAGATTGTTTAACAGAAGTATTTAATTGTTCCCCTGTTTCGGGATCAAATGGTCCGATTCCGTGAAACTTTGATGGATTCCTCTCGGCGGTTTTGTAACCC
>CAYRVM010000186.1:0-2804 GCA_964427575.1 uncultured Oscillospiraceae bacterium
TTAATATATATAAACACCTTCTTGTGTTGATGTTAATTTAATATTATTTAGATTAGCCAAAACTAACCAAATTCCTTCCGTTCTGTTTGCTTTGATAAAGCATTTCGTCGGCTCTTTTTATAATTGAATCTAAAGTATCTTTATCATTGATTAGCGCAACTCCGATTGATATAGTTACATTTAGCTCACTGTTTTCGCTTCTCAGTTTTGCATTTTCAACTAGCATTCTGAGTCTTTCGGCCTTTTTCAGTAATGCATCTTCATTCATTTCTATGATTATAGCTATAAACTCTTCCCCTCCATATCTTCCTATGAGGTCGGTAGAACGAGTCGTAGCTAAGAATGTTTTTGAGACCATTTTAAGAACTTCATCACCCATATCATGTCCATAATTGTCATTAAAATCTTTAAATTTATCAATGTCCATAAACAAAATACCGTAGTTAATACCCAATTCCTTGAATTCTTTGAATCTGGAAGAATGAAAACTATCAATAAATCTTCGATTTGGCAATCCAGTTAGTTGATCAGTCATTGCCTGATTTCTTAAAGATTCAATATTACGTCTGTCTTCATGTTTTTCTGAATCATCGGTAAATATTTCAACCGCGCCTATAATTCTATTGTTTTCCATAATTGGAATTGCCCTAACCGATACCGGAACTCTATGTCCATCTTTATGGTGCAGATAAACTGTAGCTTCTCGATTGCAACCATCTTGGATTGTATTATGCAGTGGGCAACCATCCATGCATAGGCTATTACCATCCTCATCAACGTGATTAAGAATATTATCCATACAGCATTTACCCAAGACTTCTTCTTTAGTAAAACCTGTTATTTTTTCTGCACCGCCATTCCAAAATGTAATTTGTCTATTGTTATCAACAAAATATATTCCTTCATAAAGGTTAGCCATTATCGACCTATAAAACTTGCTTTTTTCTAGCATTTATTTATCTCCAGTTTCCATTAAATTTTATTCAACTTTTAATAACTTTAGCTATCATTACTGGTAAAACATTATAATAATATCATTTTATTAAATATTATACTTTTCTAGTCACAAAATAGACTCAAGATAAAATTTAGGCATAATTACCATTTTTAGCCATTGCTTAGCAAAAAGACGTTTGCACTTTATTATACTTGCCTTATAATGTTGATAAGCAATGAATTCTAAAACGATTGAGGAAAATATATGATTAACAAAAAAATAATAGCATTTTTAATAACATTATCTCTTATAAGTGGCTTTTCGACCCCTGCCGTAAATGCAATTTCGTCATCTTCTCCAACGGAAGAGATTAATGTCATAGTTGGGTTTAATCCTAATATAATAAGTAGTCAATCTACAAGAAATAATTCTGTTACTAGCTTAGGTGGTCAAATAAATAAAAACTTTGGATTTATAAATGCCGCTAGTGCAACAATGAGTGTTGAAGCAGCACAAGCTTTAGCTAAAAATCCAAATATCGCTTATGTTGAGCCTGACTACGCAGTTTATAGCTTATCACCGGAGCAGACTGTCCCTTGGGGTGTGGATTCAGTCTATGGTCCTGAAGTTTACCCTTTTACAACGTCTTGGGCCATTTCATCGGGATATGGAATCGGTGTAGCCATTCTCGACACAGGTATTAACGCTATGCAAGAAGATCTTCCTGCGCTCGCTGGCGGTTATAATGCAATCTCCGGAAGTGCTTTCTACTGGGGCTCTGACCAAAATGGTCACGGCACACATGTGGCAGGTATTGTTGCTGCCCAAGCAAACTCTTTAGGTGTTGTTGGTGTAGCTCCTCGTGTTTCTCTTTATTCTGTAAAGGTCCTAGAACAAGATGGTACCGGAACTGTTAGCTCAGTCATTGCAGGAATAGAATGGGCTGTAGAACAGAATATACAGATTTTAAACATGAGTCTTGGTTCATATTCAAATAGCACTCCGCTTAAGGATGCATGTGACTTCGCTTACGCTCAAGGACACTTGCTAGTTGCCGCTGCTGGCAATTCTGGTACAGGCACTGGAACTGAACAAAACGTTCAGTATCCCGCCGCCTATGCTTCGGTTATAGCAGTTGCCGCCTCAGACATTAACGGAAATAGAGGATCATTTTCAAGTACAGGTGATCAAGTTGAGTTAATTGCTCCTGGTGTTAATATATTGAGTGGGACTTCCTCAGCTAGCATAAGCCTAAGTGCTGGTGGCGTAACTTACACAGCCAAATTAGTTGAGGGTTCTAGTTCGGGAGCGATTGTAGCTACCAGAATCGTAGACTGCGGTCTTGCTTTGTCTGAGGATAGTGTTAGATTAGCAGTTTCTAATGCTGCTATTACTTCTCCGGCTCCTTGGTTGGCTTTAATAGAACGTGGTGATAGTACTTTTGCTCAAAAGGTAGCTAATGTCTTAACAAATGGTGCTATAGGTGCAATCATAATTAATAATGATTCTTTGGATCTTGATGATCCTGGAACCTTTACCCTTTATACAACAACTTCATCAATTAGCTATGGTAAAATTCCAGTTTTGACAGTATCCTCAAATAGCGGTATCACAATTCGAAGTGTAGCCTCATCATTAGGATCTGCTACTATTTCAGTTGCTTACGATAAATATGTTACCATGGATGGAACTTCCATGGCAGCACCACATGTAGCCGGAGTTGCTGCTGTCCTTTGGTCAGCTAATTCTTCACTAATTAATACAAGTATTAGATCGTTGCTCACAGGTAGTGCGATATCTTTAACTTCATTGTCTGCGATTCAACAAGGTTATGGCTTCGTTAGGGCAGATCAGGCATTATCACTAG
>CAYRVM010000186.1:2814-3577 GCA_964427575.1 uncultured Oscillospiraceae bacterium
TGGGCGGCAAACCCTTCACTTATAAATAGCAGCATTAGGAACCTGCTTACCCGCAGTGCAATACAATTAGCTTCCTTAACCACTAACGAACAAGGCTATGGATTTGTTAGGGCAGACCAAGCTTTATCTCTTGCGGCGATTACATATCCGACTACTATTTCAGCGATTCAGACACTTACACTAAGTAATTTCACCGCTAATAGCAAAATTTATGACTGGACAACCACTGTTTCTGGCGCTGCTTTCGTTGACAATCGGCAACCAAGCCATGATTTGACTTTCACATATTCTGCTGCCTTTTTTAACAAGAATGCAGGCACAGATAAAACTGTAAGCTTTTCATGCATAACACTAAGCGGTGGAGTGGATAAGGATAAATACCGATTATTGCAAACCACAGGCACTGCAGTTGCAACTATTAGCCAGGCTTCATTGACTTTAAGCGGAAGTTTCACAGCAAATGACAAGCCCTATGATGGATCTGCTTCTGCCACTACAAAGACTAATGCATTGACTTTAAGCGGAATAATAGCCAATGATGATGTCACAATAGCAAGCATCGGTCTTCAATTTTCAGATGCTACAGCTGGAACAGGCAAGAGCGTCAATATTTCCAGCGTTACCCTTACAGGGGCCGCTGCTAACAATTACACCGTTTCTCTTTCTGGATCCCCAACTGCAACTGCAACCATATCAGCTGTAGTCACTCCACCAGCCGGAGGTGGCGGCCTTGGCGGAGGCGGAGGTGGCGGCGCCGCCATCA
>CAYRVM010000187.1:0-2280 GCA_964427575.1 uncultured Oscillospiraceae bacterium
ACCTCTTTGGCAGATCCAATCCCACCATCAAACATTCCAATTAAGACAGACAGCTCTATTGAAATGGATTGGAAAACATTTGCAGGAAAAGAAGCAGATGCTTATGCAGCTTTGCTAAATTTAACTGTAAACAGAGGAACAGATCCAGATGAACTCTTTACGAGACACCTTCATCGAGGAATTTCAGTTCTGTGTGGTAGTAAAAAAGTTAACTCTATTGTATGCTTGCTCCAAATAACCGATCATTCTTCTATATAGTCGCCTTCAATTAACTTAAGATTTTCACTCCAATTTCTTTGATCTTTGCAATTGCTAATAATAGTTTCAAGGTCGCTATTTATTGTGTTCCTTACATTGGCATTATCTTGCACTTTAATACGCCATCTGCAAGTCCAAAATTCATTTGGTATAGGAGCTATTATATTCTTGCAACTTGCTCTGATGGATTTCTGGGTATAAACATCAACCATGCCAAATTCTCGAATAATTTTTATCCTGTGGACAACCAGTTCATTTAATGCACAGATATTAACCTTGGTTATAAATTTATTATCCGGCTCATCATTCCAAAACATTCCCCATTTTTCCTTTATTTCCATCCATACAGAAAAGAAAAACTCAACAAGCGAATCATCATCATCTTTAAAAACTGATGAAAACTCGTTTTTAATAAAGCGTAAGCAATGCTCAATTGCAGTTAGAGAAATAAGTTTCTTCCCTGCGCGGTTATATGGCCAATCAAGTAAGTTTTGAAATGGGCTTGAATCAAGGTCGTTTATTTCTCTTAAAATCGGAGAAATTTCTCCATAAGCAACCCCAGCTGAAAGAAGCCGCTCAGAAAGTTGGGTCTCGTCAATTCCGGCCAAAATAGCTTTTACATTATCAGTTGGCACCCTAACAGCTTTATTATTTATAACAATAAATTGAAATGCCTGTTCTTGAATATCAGCGTCTATCATTGCTACAACAGTCACCATTATATCTCCATCTTCAATTCCTGTCATACCCATAAGCCGATGCTGCCCATCTACAATTAAAGCAACCCGATCACATTCCTTGGCATTCTCATCAAAACTGAAGGATAGATGGCCGTACAATACCCTTGGAGTATCAAAAACGCATAGAGCCTTTTGTTCAGAATCTTTCAATGGAGAGAATTTTGTCTTTTTAGGTTCAAAACTTATCAAAATGCTACTGGGTATTGCATTTAATTGATTAGCATTAAGAAAGCGCTTAATGGCTTTAACTCTAGGCTCTCTCAGCACTCGTTGCGTACCATCGTCAGTGTCTTTAATTCTTTTTGTACCAGCCCATTTGCTAATATCAGAAGCAGAACAGCAGAAAACAACACATTCAAGTGATCCTTCGGTCTTACGAAGTCTGACTTTGTACCCAAAATAATTTTTTTCACTCATAATATGAACTTCCAGTTTAATGGTTACAGCATTTTGTAATTATATTTAGAAAATGCCAATGATCATTAGAATTTATCCGTGAGAAATCTAGTTTGCCTACCTCGGTTGACGGTTTACCACATAATCCACATTTAAATAAGTTCTTTGTCCACACTGCTATTCGATACGTCGAATTGAAATCTGAATTGAAGTTTTTTTCTTCTATATGGCTAATCATAGATATTTTTTCATAATGGTAATCAAAATAATTAACATAATCGTTTTTCTTCTCACTACAATCCATACAGGATATAGATAGATTATCTTTAGTGCTGCTACCGCCCATTGCTCTAGGCCAAATATGCTCAATTATTGCTGTATTTCTTTGTCCTTCAGAAAGAGTTAACTCACATCCGCAAATATAACATAAAGCACCATTTGTTTGAACAGGTTGCAGCATTTCTTTTCTCATAGAATTAGATACCCTTTTTTCTCGGGCTTTAATGCATTCTACAAGAAGAATACAAATCTTCTCATGATATTCATTAGGGAAATTTGTTTCCGATGTCAAATATCCTCGAAGATAATCGAGCAATTCATTTTCACCTTGAGTTTTCTCTCGTCTGCTCATAAATATTGCATAGGTTAACAGACGCCTAAAAGCATACCCGATGGCGCTTTCGTAAGAAAGTGTTGAAAATCGTCCATTATCTTTAAAAATTGCATCAATTTCTGCTAAGACAGGAGTGGAGTTGTCGTGTGGAACAATATTACAGAGTAAATCGTATAGAACTCTGCCTGGATTAATTATTTCTCCGGATTCTAATATATCACTCATATAGATACCTTTTCCTAATAATGCAGTCTGAATTGATACTTCTGCACA
>CAYRVM010000187.1:2290-3335 GCA_964427575.1 uncultured Oscillospiraceae bacterium
AAAACTGGCCAAAATGTTATTGTTTTCTCCATTAGTAGACGCCTTAGCACTTTGGATTAGTGAAATTATATTTTGAAGATTATCGCCAGGTGCTTTAATTACTTCATTTTCAAGGATTTCCAGACCGGCATAGGCATACTCTTCAAAAATCGTTGCGTATTCATGAAGGCTTTCCGATTTAAATATGTTTCCGTCTTTGTTTTCCGCAAATGCGATTGTGTTCATTAGAGTGGAGCCGAAGCGAAGGTTTTCAAAGACGGCAATACGGATACCCTCACCGGTATTTTCCAATGGCTTTCTTTTTTTCCGATGGAAGGCTACTGCCGCCGCAAATAAGAGGGCTTCAGCATTGCTATCAAATACGCCGGTCTTAGTATCAGTCAGAGTGTTAAGCAAAGAACCATATTCCTTCGGTGGACGAATCCTTCTATCAAAATTAACGTTGCTCATTATCCAACTCCCGAATTGATGTAAATTCAAATTTCTCTGATTCTTGAACAGTTTGAATTTCCGTATTATTTAGAACAACTTTACCTTCGAAAATGTCTTCTTTTGTTGGGTTGGGTTTATTTTTAATTAATACATACTGCTTGCCTATATTTGGACTTAGGGCTTCAGAAATTCCTCCAAGCCACTGCTTTCCTGAAACCATAACTACAACCTGGGGAGATAGTTTTGAAGCCATGCTGGCAATTCTTGGCCCATAAACATTATCCAAGCTACCGAAAGGTGAGTCCATGACAATCGGATATTCGCCGCCACGGAGTATTGTTTCACCTTTTTTTGATTTTTCCCGTCCGTAGTTTTCACGAAGTATATCCACCAATGCTCCAATAAACGCCAAACTTGTGATTTGATTTTGTCCTGTCGACTTTGCAATTTCTCCAGAAACATCACCTATTTTCTGAAGCGTAAGAAGTCTGAAATCAGTAGTAAGCTCCACATGAAAATCATTGCCTGTTACTCGATGCAGAACGCCATTAATTCGTTCTGCAACAATCTTGCGAACTTCTTCAATAAGAATATTGTAAATATCCGATAGAAT
>CAYRVM010000187.1:3345-3562 GCA_964427575.1 uncultured Oscillospiraceae bacterium
TTTTTTGCTTCCTCACAATACTGAAAACGCTGTTTGGCTAGATCTGCTCTTTGTGCTTTATCGGAAAAGTGCATGAGCGCTCTTTCATAGTCTGCTTTCTCCTTGAGCCAATTTTCTCGCTTTGCGCGAATACTTCCCAATTCTTGGTCAGCTGTCCTAATGTCGCGTTCTATTTCATTACGGCGATTTTCAAGTCCGGCAATTTCTGTTACATCAT
>CAYRVM010000188.1:0-3548 GCA_964427575.1 uncultured Oscillospiraceae bacterium
TTCCACTTTTAAGTCAGGAAAAGTGGTATGTTTTTACTTTTTTCTTGACTTAAGTGTGGTTTAGGTGATTATACTCACATATTTGCGGCATAACCTTCCTTTTCTGCATTGCCAAGCAAGTATAAAAAAGCTGAAGCGGGTATTCTCACTACAGGTATTCTTGTTTTATGCAAGGTAATTCCATAATCTTCGGATCGCTTTGTTATAATTAAGGCCCCTTGCACTTTTAATTTCTCATCATTAGTGAGTTCTATTATTGCATCGGTTTCCTTAACATGAGTGTTTTCTCTGTATTTTACTTCACATAGGATTCTACCAAAAGGAAGCTCGACAACTACATCAACCTCCTTCTCGTTTTCTTTTACTCTGCGGTAATAGCCAACCCGTGCATTGCTTGTATAGTAGAAAGCAGCAATATGCTTATAGACTGTAGTTTCAACCATAATTCCCATCTCTTCTGGTTTAGTAATAACATCTTCAAGCATTAAAACAGCGTTGCGGATTGCTGCATCTGCAACATATATTTTAGGGCGCCCCTTAAGGATACCTTTACCGTCCACCCCCACCGGATCGCTAATATAAATTAAATTTGCTTCTTTTAGGAATTGTATGTAACTTGTCAACGTGGATTTATTAATATTATCGAGTTCTTTACACATTGTTGTAATATTTATTATATTTGATGAATTCATGCATAGATATAAAAATACCTTTTCCAGTTGTAGCGAATTTCTTACATTGAATAAACTCAATAAATCCCTTTTAATTACCTTATCTACTACATCTTCTCTAAGCATGCGCTGCGAAAATGCATCGTCGCTAGATAGGGCAAGCTCTGGGAACCCACCCACGATCAAATAACGATTAAAATGTTGTTGCAATGGCGATAATTTCCCCATTAGCTCACTTAGATCGCCTTTGCTCATTTTATATAGTTGGGTTGGTCTAATGCCCTTTGGAAGGTTAGGTCTTGATTCGATTTGTAGCAAATCGCAATACTCGTAAAATGACAACGTTGGTATTTTAAGAACGCTCCAGCGACCTACTCCACTGTCGGCAGAACCTTTCTCAAGAGTTGGACTTGCTGATCCAGTAGCAACTAATCTCAAATTGGGGCGTGAATCATATAGTGTTTTAATCCACACTTCCCAGTTCTCTGCATATTGAACCTCATCAAAGAAAAAATATATTTCCCCTTCACTGCCATATGCATTTTCATAAGCTCTTAAGACACCGTCGAATCCTCCTAATTTCAAGATTGGGTTGTCAAAGGATAAATATACTATATTTCTGGGAGGTATCCCTTTTTTTATTAGGCTGCTTATAAGTTGATACATTATCGTTGTTTTTCCAACACGCCTAGCTCCTGAGATAACAACAAATCTACGTACATCCTTATGTAATAAAAGCTTTTCTGCTTCGTAGTAAGCAAATCTATGTTGTGGAGGCGCATTTCTATTAGAGATTGGTAACTCTTTCCACCACGGATTATATTGAATTAATAAATTTAAAAGTTTTTCATCAGAAAACATAGCCATTTTAAATCACCTCTCGATTATTTAATACCATAACTTTTACTGTTTTATAGTATATTTATATTATACTATCCATACTTCTGATATATATGTATACTATACTATCCATAATGTCAATATATATTTATATTATACTATCCATTTAGACATATTCCACCCATCTTTTAAACATTTTTTACCATTCCCGGTGCAGTTCCCAGTACCATTCGGGTTTGTAAATGATTATGCTCACGTCCTGGGTTTTGATGATCGGGGGGCCGACTGTTTCTGGCGCGAAGGAGGCGGTAAACCTGACCGTGAGGGGGATGGGGGAGCTGCCATGCCACTTTGTACTCATGGCAGCGTCCCAGAGCTCCGACTGCCAGTTTTGGGCCAGCGGGTCGGAGGAGCTGGAGGCGGCGGCGTTCAGGGTGGAGCCGCTGGTTAGACCGGGGCCGCCTTCGGTTAGGGTGGTGGTGTACTCTGGGGCTTCGAGGATATGGGCCGTTATGCTCAGGACTTGGCCGGTGGTTTGGGCGGCGAGGACGAGGCGCTCGCCAGGCCAGAAGACTTGGGTGCCCCGCGGGGCCAGGCCGAGGGCCGGCTGAGCCGAGTTTTCGAAGCTACTGTACTTTGTCATGTTGAAGCTCAGACGGTTTTCCTCCCATTTGGGTGTGTGGGAGACGCCGGCGCTGATTTTCGCCCCAGGCAATACCAAGAACGAATAGCTTTTGATTCCTGAATTGAGCAAATCCCGAAGCCGGCATATGACAGTGTATTTTCCTGCTATAGCGGGGGTTAAATTGTTCCCATCCGAGTCTTGCTTACCGTTTGTCACAAATCCAGTCTGTATTAACTCATACTTAGCAACACCGCCTACCTCGCTATTCGGTATTGGGGAAATACCTGTCTTCAAATGACTGTAAATAAGCTTTGTTCTGTTGTCATAGACTTCAGTCCTCAGCTCAAGGATGTCATTTTCCTTGTCGCTCACACTTATTTCCAGTATATAATCTATGCCTTCCTTGACCTTGCTTGGCAAAGTTCTTATAAAATTGATTATTGGCGCCTCTCCATCACCTTCGATATACAAAGTTAAAGCCTCGACATTGCTAAGCTTGTCAAACTCTACCGTACCAGTACCATCCTCCTGCCAGTGCTCAACCTTATACTTACCATCGATATAAAATCTTTCCACTCCTGCATTAAGAATCTGCCCAGAGATCGGATTGAGCCCATCGTTAGCCGGCTCGTGAGTATACCTCCAATACTCCTTCTTCGATGTATCACCTTCATAATCGTAATAATTGATTCCGTAATTTATGAGCTCACCCTTCTTAAATACCATGCTGGTTTCTGGCACGATTTCCCCTAGGCTTTCCTTTGAAATGGAAATTGAACATCCAGAGGTGCTCCAGTCCGCAAGATTATCCATATCCCCAAAATATTCATCAAAGACATAGCTCTTAGCCCCTGCCTCCACTGAGTAAATCTTAAGGTTCTGAATGCTTATTGCCTTACCTGATAAGCCCGAAAAATCAAATCTTAGAGTTCCTTCATTTCCATAATTGCTTTGTTCAAAATACATTTTCATATTTGACTTATCCAAGAAATATTTATTTGTTGTCAGTTGTGAAATTGAAGGTAAAAGAGTAAGCTCCAAATCGTAAATTCCCGTATAATCTCGATAAGAATTACGTGCATTCAAATTTTGTATCGAGGTAAGATTCGGAAGCCTTATAGTGTAAGGGCTACCAATATATACATAAGGATCCTGTGGATTTGAATTTATTCCATTGCTCCACATAAATCCTCCCAGGTCGTAGGATATTGATGACCTACCGATGCTGGACCACGTGTTCAGCTTTGCAATTCCTGTTTTACCTACCGGGATATTGAACTCTAATGTCCCACTGCAGGATTTGCCTGCGGTGTGCGTATATTGTCCCCCTTGCACATTGAATGAGTACACTCCCCCAGGGCCAATATCTCTGAGGCCAGAAATGAGAGTTGTGTCGTTGAAATCCTCAAAAT
>CAYRVM010000189.1:0-1295 GCA_964427575.1 uncultured Oscillospiraceae bacterium
GTATGTTGGGGGGAGAAAATAAGATGGAATTGTATATAAATATTAAAAAGAATCTTCCCGGCTTCAAATTAGATGTTGAGATTTCATCTCAGAAAGAAATCATCGGGATATTAGGTGCTTCAGGTTCGGGAAAAAGCATGCTATTAAATTGTATTGCTGGAATAGTTAAACCTGATGAAGGCAAGGTCATTGTAAATGGGAAGACATTATTTGACTCGGAAAGAAAAATAAATTTACCATCGAGAGATAGGAAAATCGGATTTTTATTCCAGAATTATGCTTTGTTTCCTCATTTGACAATTAGACAAAATATTTCATTTGGTTTGAGCGGAATAGATGAAAAAGAAAAAACGTCTAGAGTCGATAATCTGATGAAGAAATTTAGATTAAAAGACATGGAAAACAAATATCCAGCGCAGATTTCAGGAGGTCAACAGCAGAGAGTAGCGTTAGCTAGAGCTTTGATTGTGGATCCAGAAATTTTAATGCTGGATGAACCATTTTCAGCGCTTGATAATCATCTAAGGAACCATATGATCAAGGAAATGCTAGAGTCGTTGAATGAATTCAGAGGAATAACAATACAGGTTACGCATAATATGGAAGAAGCTTACCGCTTATGTGATAGAATAGCTGTATTAAATGCTGGAAAAGTTGAAGAGTTCGAAGAAAAGAAAAAGTTATTCCAGAATCCAGTAACGCTAGAAGTTGCGAAGATAACGGGTTGCAAGAACTTAGCAGAAGCGTTTAAAAAATCTAATAATATCATCGAAATTCCAGAATGGGGATTCCAGATTAAGACAACAAAAGCAATCAAAAACGATTTCGGATTTGTTGGGATTAGAGCTAATCATATCAAATTGGCTGATGATACGAACGGTGAAAACTGTTTTCGAGCTTGGATTGCAGACGAAAATGAGACACCATTCCTTACGACATTATATTTAAAAATCGGTTCAGAACCTATAGCAAAAACTGATTTTCATCTCCTATGGGAAATTAGCCAGGAACAAAGGGAAGAAATTAAGAAATACAAACAGCCAATAATGATTTATATTAACCCATCATATGTAATATTCGTAGAAAAATAAAAGGCATTAGATATCATTAATTACAAAACATACAAAATAAATATAATGACATTTAGATAAATATATTTTAATATAAAACAATAATTAATTATTAGAGCCAATCTACGAGATTAGAAAAGGCATAAGGGGTTGTTATGATTAGGGAAAAAGAAATAGTATTAGTTTGCCATTGCTTATTAAATTGTCACTCGAAAGTTGAAGGAT
>CAYRVM010000189.1:1305-3519 GCA_964427575.1 uncultured Oscillospiraceae bacterium
GGATCATTCAAAGATGAAGGTATGGAAGGAAATATAATTAGATACCTGATTGAGAAAAAAATAGGGATAATTCAACTACCTTGCCCCGAAACAACTATTGCCGGTAAAAGAAGATGGGGACAGGTTAAGGAGCAATATGATACTCCATACTTTAGAAAACATTGTAAGGAATTATTTTTGCCATTCCTTGACCAAATAAAAGACTATCATAATAATGGTTATACCGTTAAAGCAATAATAGGCATTGATGGAAGCCCAAGTTGTGGAGTCAATAAGACTTGTTCATCAAGTAACTGGGGCGGAGAAATTGGAAATGTAAATGTAATTGAGACTAAGATAAACGACTTGCAAATGATTCAAGGCAAGGGGATTTTTATCGAGGAAATTGAAAAAATTCTCGCAGATAACACGATATGCATAAATATTTTAGCATTTGACGAAGCGAATCAAGTGTTATCAATAAAGAAAATCAAAGAAATATTTATTTAATTATTGGAGGAAAGAAAATGCAATCAAAGAACTTTTTTATAACATTTAGCGCTATTTGCATAGCAATCAATTTAATACTCGGTACGGTTGTTCAACTATTTAAAATACCATTAATTTTTCTTGATACCGTTGGAACATTTTTTGGAGCGGTTCTTCTTGGCCCATGGTATGGGGCATTAATAGGATTGTTTACAAATGTTATTCAAGGTGTAATTACAAACCCAAAGGATATACCATTCGCCTTGGTAAATGTTGCAATTGGAATTATAGTAGGTTTTATAGCAAGGAAGTTTAAATTTAATTATGTAACAGCATTTATTACAGGATTGATTATTTCGGTAGTTGCACCTTTGATTGGAACCCCTATTGCTATTTGGATATACGGCGGGATTACAGGTGGAGGAAATGACTTCATATTCTTATGGCTAGTAAAAAGCGGTCAGGATATATTTACTGCCGCGTTTATTCCTAGAATTACAGGCAATTTTGTTGATAAAATATTTACAGCCTTATTGGTAGCTTTTTTATTCACAAGACTTCCAAAAGATATGCTTGCAAAAGGTAATAATCCATTTTACAAGCTAAAAATCAAGGAATAAAACTACTTTATTATTTGATTAATTCATTTTGAAATACAGACACTGCCACATATATCACTTACTGGGAAATAAGAAACATCAAACTCAGTGCAAAACTGCTTTACTGCTTCTTTAGCTCCCAAATAATCAACATTATTATAATCATGAACCATAATATATCCACGGCTAGCTAGCCGTGGATAAAAATATTTTAGGCCCTCATAGGTTGGATTGAATAAATCTGCATCGATACTTACAAATGCGAAGGTATCTTCAATGCCAAAAGATGTATCTGGAAAATACCCCTTTTTTATAATGCAATTTTCAGGATGAGGCATAGATTGAATTACCTTTTCTACGCTTGTATTCGAAAAGACTGATGTATCAGATTTAGAATAGTTTTGTTGGATCTCTGTATTAACATCATTTTTATTAAAACCTTCAAAGGTGTCGAAGAGATAAAGATAACGATCGTAAAATATTTCATTTAATTTTCTTGCAAAAGCGCCCTTATAAACACCTAATTCTGCTACACTGCCTTCAATATTGTTAGAATAAATTTCACTGGCCAATAATTCTAGGGTTGAGTACCTAACATAATCGCCATCGCTCACATCTACCAATCTTTTGCGACCGAGCTTCTCCATATTGTTAATGATTAGCCTATCATCAGAAAGTTTGGTCATGTCATAAAGTGATATAGATGCGGACCTAGTGAAAGAAATGAAATTTGCCGAAAAAAAATTAATTATTTTATTCTTGTCAATCCCAATAGATAGAAGCTGTTGCATTATTTGATCATAAAATTGACTTGTTATTACTATGAAATCAAAAGTATATTTGCATATCTCTTGTGGCGATATAACTTTATATGAATCTAGGGAAGTATCCCATTTTTTTTCATCGTTATCAATGATTGCAACAATCTTAACGTTATTATAATCTATTACTCTTTTCAACTTATCAAAACCTGAACTAATTCCAAAGACCAAAATTTTAAACATAAATTACTCTCCTAATAAATTGAATAAAACAATTCCATTTGTTATTATAACATCGCGACAAAAATATTACTTTAGTATTTGACAAAGCAAAACTCGGTAAAATATAATCAAGTGTAAATTCACAAGTGGTAGTCGCGTTTTTA
>CAYRVM010000190.1:0-3516 GCA_964427575.1 uncultured Oscillospiraceae bacterium
GTGATATTCTTTGAAGACTAAAAATTTGAATTATTGCAAACCCAACTATACAAATAGCTGTTGCAACTGTCGAAGCATAGAGCAATGTCCGCTTTACCCTGTGGTATTTCTTAGCGCCATAATTATATCCAATAATTGGTTGTGCTCCCTGATTTATGCCAAAGATAGGCATAAGGAGCATCATCGTAGTCCTACTTATAACTCCCATAGCCGCAACTGCCATTTCTCCGCCATATACAATTAGGTAGTTATTGAAAAGAAAGGTTGTAAAACTTGCTGCCATCTGCAATAAGAAAGGTGATAGCCCTATTGCGAAAATTTTAAGAAGCACACTCTTCTCAATTCTTAAGTTTTTCAGCCTTAGTTTAAGGTTGCTATTACCTTTTGTGAAATGATATATGATATAACCCGAAACAAGGATCTGGGTTGTAACTGTTGCTATTGCTGATCCTCTAATACCCCAATGAAATACAAATATAAAAATTGGATTCAGAATCGTGTTAAGACCTGCAGAAAAAAGCATCGTAGCCATTGATATCTTCGGATGTCCTTCAGCTCTTACAATATTGTTTATACCGAAAGATAAAAATTGGAATACTGATCCTATCAATATAATTGTTGTAAATTGTTTTGCATAATCGAAGACATCTGGGGTTGCCCCAAGAAATATCAGAATAGGATCTAAAAAGATCAGCATAGGTACTGAAATTACTATACCCATAATAATCATAGTTGCAAAAGCATTTCCAAGGATTTTTTCTGCTTCATCTACCTTTTGCTGTCCTAGTCTTATAGAAACAAGAGCTGTTGCTCCAATTCCTACCAACATTCCAAATGCCATCAACATTATCATTATTGGAAAAGCAATCGTTACAGCTGTCAAAGCTAATGGTCCTACGCCTCTTCCGACGAAGATGCTATCTACTACATTATATAAAGCGTTTGCAATCATTGCTATAATTGCTGGTACGGAAAACTCCACAAGCAGTTTTCCAACTGGATTCACACCCAGACGGTTTGGTGTCATTACATCATTAGTCATTTATTGGTCTCCAATTCATTTTCTTTTTACTATTTGCTTTGCCTTGCTTTTCTTTGCGCATACTTTGCCATCTCTTTTTCGTCTTCTATCTCTAGTCCACGTTCTCCACCTAAAGACTCAAGATGGTGGGTAAATTCATGCTTCAAAGTTTTTGTTAATTGCTTCTTAATTCTTTCATTTGATTGATGTCCACAAATAGCCATAATCGATCCGTAATAAATCGAAATATATCTTCCCATACTTCCATTTCGGTGATATTGTCCTAAAATATATAAATCATCGCTCTTAAGCTCAGTATTTCGCTTTGTTTCTGGCAACAGAATAATACCCCCGTTAAGTTCTTTGTAAAACTCCTGGGGTAACTCTTCTGCTATTTCATCTAGCATTTCTTCCATTTCTTCAATTGTTATCATTCTTTCATCCCTATTTTAAAATATAAAACCTTATAGATATTTGCAATATCATTATGTAATTTGTTTTACTTTGTCAGATATTATAACATAAGACTATTATGTGAGTATAGGATAGACGTTATATTTAGAAATAAAAAAACTCCTTGCAGAGCTTTTTTATTTTGCTTTCGGTATATTTATTTCTTTAGTTTATTTGGTCTCATATTTTCTTGAACTCTAAATTTAACCATTTCTCTTATCAGGTCATATGGTATCGGTCTGTCCAATGGGAACTGGGCTGAGCCTTTTCCACTCTTATATTTCGCCAGCTCGTCGGAGAACTCTACAATTCCGCTCGGCGTTGGATAAAATCCAATATGTTTTTCAAATGCAGCGAAATGAACAAGATTACCATTTAGGAAAAATGTTGGCATTTGGTAACTAATTTTCTCAGTGGCTTCAGGAGCAGACTCATGAATAACCAGCCTTATTTGTTTAAGGATTTCCTGAGTTTCCGGCTTAAATTTCGAGATATATTCATCTATAGTTTTTGGGTTATCTTTGGTTTCCATAAATTTATACCTTTTTCCAAATAACATTTAATTACAACTTATATTTTTTTTCAATATTATTTTCTTCCACTCTTAAATTAACCAATTATAAGTCTATAATATGGGTACTTCCATAATCTTGTCTCATTATAATTACTTCATAATAATCCATATCTTCAAGATAGCTTCTAATTGCTGAGTTAACCCCTGCATGCGCTACAATTATTATATCCTTATCTTTTTCCTCAGCCATCAACTTTTTAAGCCTTGTAATCACTCTATAACGAAGGTCATAATAATTTTCTGCGTTCTGATCAATTTTATAAGTTAATAAATTATTGCCTCTATTATCATATTCTTTAGGAAACTGCTCTTTAACTTGGCTAATGAACATACCATCCCAAGCTCCAAGGTTCATCTCAGCGAACTCTTCAATTGGTTCAATAGTAAGACTTCTACCTTCGTAAAGCTCTTCGGAAATTAATTTTGCGCTTTCTACTGACCGACTTAGTTTACTGCAATAAATTCTACCAGCATTCGGAGAGTACTCGGCTAGCTTCTTTGCAGTTTCTTGAATCTGTTTTATGCCTTCTGGGCTCAGAGGCACATCGGTTTGACCAAGAAATATTTTTTCCTTATGTCTTTCTGTTTCACCGTGCCTAATTATAAATATTCGCCTTTGGGATTTAGGCTTTTCTTCTTCTTGATTTTGTTCTGAGATTTCTCTTACTGATTTGCCTGTAATGTTTTTAATATGTGTTTCAAGCTCTGATGCCCTATTGAACCTATTTGTAATATTTTCAATCGCCTCGATGTTACCTTTAAATTTTTCTAATCTTGGCTTTTGTCTATCTCGTAGGCTAACAAATTTATCCCCATTCATCATCTTGTCTGCTAGACATAAGATATCTTGCTCTGTAACTTTTGAATCGTGTTTTTCTTTCAAATAGAACATATGGTTTTCGATAAGATTTGCTACTTCCTCAAGCCCATATTGTCGTGCAACTCTTGCGCCTACTTTATCATGTTTTGGCTGGCTCCTAACTATATCGTGTAAAAGCGATGCACTCCTTATTAATTCAACATTAAGATTTGCTCCATGTTCATTTAGTTCAGAAGCGATTTTAGTTGAAAGGTTAGCCACTCCAATGCAATGTTTCCTTACCTCACCTGGTGTCTCAAATTTTTCAAGCATTTTCAAGCATCTTTCATCCTCAGGTGTCTGCATACTTTTGAAATGTTCTACCAAATTTTCGTAATCGGATTTCGTATACATGTCCATTACAATTTCTTCGAAATCCAAATCAAGTCTTATTATTCTTTCTTCATTTCTATTATCCAGCATAATATAACCATCCTCTTGCCAGTCATTAATCTGCCAAATCCCTTAAAGCCTGCTTCACTACTTCACTGACTGATGCCCGGGGACCTAATGCACCGGCAGCCCTAGCTACAGAAAGTGCTGCCCTAGAGCTTTCAAAACCCAGGGAAATCAGAGCTTCCATAGCATCATTGTTCAGTTCCGGGGAAT
>CAYRVM010000191.1:0-3515 GCA_964427575.1 uncultured Oscillospiraceae bacterium
ATCTATTATGTCACTTGTCCTTAGAAGAGGTGCGAGAGCGAGAATACTCGCCGTTGAATAGCATCCAGGATTTGCGATTAGCCTAGCTTCCTTAATGTCCTTACTGAATAGCTCTGGCAATCCATAAACTGCATGTTCTAGGAGCTCGCCTGCTTCATGTTTAACTTTGTACCAAAATTCATAGCTTTCTTTTTCTAGTATTCTAAAATCTCCACTTAAATCAATAAGCCGAACGTTATTCTTCAATGCTTCTTGGGCAATTTTAAATGCAGCGCCACTCGGTAGTGCCGAAAAAACAACATCCACTTCTTTAATTCTTTCAATTCCAGCGTCTAAGCTGATTAGTTTATCTGTGTATATACCAAGATACTGAGGATAAACTTGCATGAATTCTTTGTCTACTGAAGAATTCGAGGAAACAAAGGCAATTTCAACTTCACTGTGCGATAGCAGTATTGAAATCAGTTGTTGTCCTGAGTATCCTGTTGCTCCAAATATCCCAGCTTTTATCTTATTTGACATTAGCCTTTACTCCTTATCGTTTTTCAAGCGGTCTGCTTCTTCAATATCATCTAAATCTTCGATTTCTTCTTGAGTCAGGGGAATAATAATATTTCTCGCATCTTCAAGCGCGCCCTCAGGAACATATAAATCTAATTGGAAGGCAGTATTTGATCCCATAATTATTTCAGCTGCATTTGCAAAGCCTTCGTATTTCCTCATAACAGGAATTCCTTCAGCCTTTAATTTTGATTCTAATATATCAGCTTCCATTGAGCTGTTTACTGTAACAAGAAACGTTCCATCTCTCCAATGTTCTTTTTCTTTCTCTTTTTTTCCAAACATAATATGCTCCTTTTCTTCTTGCAAACGCAAGTTGTTTTTTCTAATCGCTTCTGTTTAGTATTATAACATTTTTGGGATAAAAGGAAAATCTGGTGAAAAGTTTAGTTTCCACCAGATTTTAAAGTTTGATTTTATTTTCTATACAGGATAAGTCATGTCATCTTCGTTTAAAAGATTTGAATCTATCTTGTATCTTTGAGCATTTCTGTATTTGAAGAAATCAATCGATGGCTGTGGGAACATCGCATAGGATATTACGTCCTCTTCTTGCTCAACATATTGCGCAATTTCCTTCTTCATCTTTTCAAATTCTGGTGGAATTAAGTCAGCTGGTCTGCATGTTATTACTTCTTCATCACCAATGATTTTTTTGATAATCTCAGGTTTAATTGGAACAGTAGTTTTCCCATACATTCCTTTAACAAGTTGTCTAACCTCATTTGGTACCATCTTGTATCTTTCGCCCATAACTACATTTAAAACAGCCTGGGTTCCAACTATTTGACTGGTTGGCGTTACAAGTGGTGGATATCCTAAATCTTCTCTAACTCTAGGAACTTCTTTTAATACTTCTTCAAACTTATCCATTGAGTTTTGTGCTTTTAATTGTGAAACTAGATTTGAAAGCATTCCTCCAGGTACCTGGTACATTAGAGTATTGATATCTACTCCCATTACCTTTGGATCCATAAGCCCGGATTCAATAGCTTTTTCTCTAAGCGGTCTAAAATACTCAGTAACTTTATCTAATACTTTTAAATCCAATCCCGTATCATAAGGTGTCCCCATAAATGCTGCTACCATAGGTTCTGTTGGTGGCTGTGAGGTTCCTTCTGCAAAAGGAGAAATCGCTGTATCGATAATATCAACACCCGCTTCAGCTGCCTTTAAATAAGTCATACTTCCTAATCCGCTTGTTGCATGAGTATGAAGCTCAATCGGAATTTTAATTGATTTTTTCATTTCCTTTATTAATTCGTAAGTGTTGTAAGGGCTTAAAAGTCCAGCCATATCTTTTATGCAAACAGAATCCGCACCCATTTGCTGTACTTCTTTAGCTAGATTTACAAACACTTGATTAGTATGAGCTGGGCTCAAAGTGTATGAAATTGCTGCCTGTGCATGTCCGCCATTTTTCTTGCAAGCTTCAATTGATCTTGAAAGATTTCTCGTGTCGTTTAATGCATCAAATATTCTAATAATGTCAATTCCATTGCCTATTGCTCTTTTTACGAACTCATCAACTACATCGTCCGCATAATGCTTGTAGCCAAGCAAATTCTGTCCTCTAAGAAGCATTTGCAATTTTGTTTTCTTGACAACCTTTCTAATTTTTCTAAGTCTTTCCCATGGATCTTCATTTAGAAATCGAAGGCAAGAATCGTATGTGGCCCCACCCCACATCTCTAGGGCATGGTACCCTACTTCATCAAGGGTTTCTAGTATTGGAAGCATATCTTCCGTTCTCATTCTAGTAGCAATTAGCGACTGATGAGCGTCTCTTAATATTGTTTCCGTAATTTTTATTTGCGCCATGTTTACCTTCCTCATTTAACAAAGATTTATTTTTTTGATTAGTATTATCATTATATCTAAATTGAATTGGATTTCAATAGATATATCATGTATACATGATTCCAGGAAATTTTATGATCTGTAACTACCATTAATCTTTATATATTTATTGGTAAGGTCACATCCAAAAGCAATTGCTGAGTGCTCCCCGTCATTAAGATTGGCTATAATAACAATTTCATTTTCGCAAAGTATACTTTTAGCAAGTTTTTCGTCAAATTCAACTGGGCTTCCAGCTTTGAAGACAGTAACTTGTCCTTTTTTGCTTTTGAAGCTTAGGTCAACCTTCTCAGGATTGAAATCTCCTCCAGCATATCCTATTGCGCATAATATTCTACCCCAATTGGCGTCAGATCCATGTATTGCTGTCTTTACTAGACTAGATGAAACAATTGAGCGTGCACATTTTCTGGCAATTTCCATAGTTGCCGCTCCAATCAAATTTACCTCAATGAGTTTTTCGGCGCCTTCTCCGTCTCTAGCAATTTCCTTTGCAAGATAAAGATTAACATAGTCTACTGCTTCTTTAAATTTCATATAATCTTCATTTTCATTTCTAATTATTTCATTTTCAGCGCATCCATTGGCAATAATTGTCGCCGTATCATTTGTGCTTGTATAACCATCCACAGAAATTAAGTTGTAAGAGTTTTCAACACTTTCTTGATGAATCTTGGTAAGCATCTCTTTTGTTATGGCGCAATCAGAAATTATATAGCTCAGCATCGTTGCCATGTTCGGATGAATCATTCCAGACCCCTTCGCCATTCCATATATAGAAACTGTCTTTCCCGAAATTTGGATTTCCAAAAATATATCTTTTTTCCTAGTATCTGTAGTCATAATTGCTTCTTCACAGTGGTCTTTGCCGCATGATATAAGCTTCTTTTGGCACTTTACTATTCCTGCTCTAACCTTATCCATTGGAAGCTTTTCGCCGATAACACCTGTCGAGTAAATTAAAACCTGCTTTTCAGTAATTCCAAGAGAAGCTGAAACAAGATGACATATTTCTCTTGCATCTCTAAGTCCATCTTCTCCAGTACAAGCATTGGCATTCCCGCTATTTATTATTAGCGCTCTAATGTGATTGC
>CAYRVM010000192.1:0-3512 GCA_964427575.1 uncultured Oscillospiraceae bacterium
AACGGGAAAAACAAAAGGTAAAGGTTTTATTCTAAGTACTGCCTGTTCCATTGCTCCGATGGTCACAAAAGAGCGATTACTGATGCTTTCCCAACTGATTGAAAGATATGGACAATACACATGATGATAGCATCTGATAGTCTTTGCATCACATAAGATTAATATTCAGACAATTAAATACTAAGAAAGAATTTTCAATTAGAAAATTAAATATATGGAATTATCCCGGGATTTATCAGATTATAGCAGCATGATTACCAATATGTTCAGTATTCCACTAAACGATCAGGAGTGGGAAAAGTACCGGTTAAGTGAAGAACAGATTGCATTCTTTCAGGAAAATGGATATGTGTCGAACATAAAACTACTGGAGGAAGATCAGGTTGAACAACTTAACAGAGAGTTGTTAGAAGTAATGGATCCTGGCCATCCAGATCATGACTTGCTTTATGAGTTTCATTCCAACGAATCGGCAGACCCGGATCGGGTTCTTTTTCACTCACTTGGACATTGGCGAATGACACCGGGCTTTCACGATGTAATCTGGAACCCTGCATTTGTTATGGCAGCACACCAACTCCTGGGTCAAAAAGGCGTTCGTTTCTGGCATGACCAATTGTTCTGCAAACCCACGAAACACGGGGGAGTTGTTGCATGGCATCAGGATTATTCCTATTGGACCCGGACAACGCCAATGCAGCATTTGACAGCATGGATTGGCCTCGATGATGCCTCTGAGGAGAATGGCTGCTTGCAGTACATACCTGGTTCTCACCGTTGGGGTTTATTGAACAAACCAGTTTTAACAGGCGAGATGAAAGGGCTGAAAGCATTTTTAAACGAAGAACAAATCAGTCAGCTCGACAGGCCTACTCCCATTGAGATGAAAAAGGGATATGCAGCCTTTCATCATCCTTTGTTGGTACATGGATCTTTTGAGAATAACTCCGAAAGATTACGAAGGGCCTTTGTGCTAAATGTTTTTGCTGACGGAACTTATTCGAGGTCTGATGAGGAGCTCTTGGCAGGGGTTCCTCCGGTCAAAAGTGGAAATAAAATGGAAGGCAAATTCTTTCCGCTTTTATATCCCATGAAATAATTTTGGAAAGAGAATCAATAAATTGTAAAATAAATAAATTATGACAATCCGGAAACAGATAAATTATTTTCCTCAATTGGTATTTGTTGGCATTATGTTTTTTACCATCGGTTTTGCACTTGGAATTAACTCATTTCTCATCCCGGTATTAAATGGAACACTTGGCATTTCATCAGCTCGCGCCTACTTGGTGCTTGCGGCAACTTTTTCAACCTTTATTATTTTTGGCTACCCAGCTTCGATGACCATAAAAAAGATAGGTTATAAGTACACAATTGCGCTTTCGTTTCTCCTTTTTGCGTTGGGTTTTTTGTTATATGTTTTTTCTGCAAACCATAAGAGTTTTGAGATGTTTCTAATTGCCTCATTCATTAGTGGAATAGGTAATACTTTTTTACAAGCCTCTGTAAATCCTTATATTACTATTTTAGGCCCCATTGAGAGTGCTGCAAAGCGGATGAGTATTATGGGGATATGCAACAAACTTGCATGGCCTGTTGCCCCTGTTTTTTTAGCCTGGGTAATCGGAAAAAACACAACAGAAATATCTGAAATAACAGATTTAATTTTACCATTCTACATTATAATAGGAGTTTTTATTGCTTTAGGAGTAATATCTCTTTTCGCTCCTTTGCCGGAATTAAAAGCTGCAGGAGAAGACAGCAGTAGTAACGTTTCTGATGAATGTGCTTATTCAATAGGGAAAACATCCATATGGCAATTTCCCCACCTCATTCTTGGGGCAATAACTTTGTTTTTTTATGTGGGAGTTGAAGTTGTAGCCTTGAGTACATTAGTTGACTATTCAACCACACTGCATTTACCGAAAGCTTCAAATTATGCATGGATTTCAAGTATTGGTATGGTCGCAGGTTATATCTGTGGAATTGCTTTTATTCCGAAATATATGTCACAGGCTATGGCATTAAGAGTATGCGCATCCATTGCAATTGTGGGAACCATTGGTGTTGTATTAACTCCAGGTATTGTTTCCATCTGGTTTATATCGCTTATTGCGATTGGGTGTTCGCTGATATGGCCAGCTTTATGGCCTCTGGCAATTGCCGACCTGGGCAGGTTTACAAAAGCAGGTGCCTCACTGCTTGTTATGGCAATTGCAGGTGGAGCCGTTATTCCAACAATATTTGGTTTTGTAAAAGATGCTTTTGGTACTCAAAATGCCTACTGGGTTTGCTTGCCTTGTTTTCTTTTCATTCTTTATTACGGGGTAGAAGGACATAAGAAAAGAGTATGATGTATTGAAATTTGATAAATAAATTACGATTAGAAATGATATACAATGTTGTAAATTATTTTATTTTATATTTTTTGATTTCTTCAGGTAGTTCGAATTCCCCTGTGATACTTGAAACGGCCGGTTTCAAGTATGGAATTAGTAGTTCCGGGAAAAACCTGTATTTTATAGATAAGACTACTGGTAAGGATTACTTTAAGCCAGATAATGACTCAAATGCCTACTGTGCCTTTGTAGAAAAAGAAGGTAAAAAATATAATGTTTCATCGGTTCAGTTGGAAAACAATTTGCTTACTCTAAACTTTAAGGATGCGGAAGTAACAGCAAAAGTCAAAGTTGAGATATTTGAAGATAGAGCAACCATGGAGGTTTGTGAAGTAAAAGGTAATCCTGATTTTTTTACTTTTGTAAATGTTCCACTTACTATCGAAGGAAAACCTTATGAAACTTTTGGTGCCTCTCTTCTTGCCATGAATCTTCAGACTCGGGTATGGCAACTACCTGCTTTGCAGAATCACCTGGTGGCAACATGTTATAAGAAATTCGGAATGGAAGGAGCAAAAGTTACCCTGCTTGGATTTCCTACGGATCAGATTTTACCGGCCATTCGGAAGGTTATGCAAAATTCTGCGGAATTGCCTTTTTCTGATAAAGGAGGGGCATGGGCCCTGGATAATCAAGAAGGATATGGATCTTATCTGATGAACTTCGGGACATTGACAAAAGAAAGTGTGAATGAATGGATTCAGATGTGCGATAGCCTGGGATTCAACCAGATTGATAACCACGGAGGGCAGAAAGAGTTTTTTGATTTTGGATCTTTTGACCTTAACCCTGAAAAGTGGCCCAACGGATGGACCGATTTTAAAGAGATTAACAGCAAGCTCCATAAAGCCGGCATTTCCTCCCTTCTGCATACGTATGGTTATTATATCACCAAGAATTCCAGATACGTAACTCCCTTTCCAAGTGAAGATTTGTGTCACAAGGAAGTTTTTACCCTGAACGCTGACCTTGGAATTACCGATACAATCATAACAGTAAAAGAATCTACTCTTGAAATATCATCCATAACCAGTTTTTTTGTTGTAAACAGCAGAACTTTGAAAATAGGGTCCGAATTAATTGAGTTCAAAGATGTTTCCAAATCTTCGCCTT
>CAYRVM010000193.1:0-3462 GCA_964427575.1 uncultured Oscillospiraceae bacterium
ACTGCATAAATAATTCCGCCTACTGTGTATGTAATGCCACCAATAGCGATGAATATCATGCCTGCATGATTTGCAGCCCAGAATTCTTTTATGTCAACTATCATCGCCCAACCCATAAGTATATATATCATTGCGCTAACCCAGTTCGGAGCGGTTATCCAGAAAATCTTAGCAATTATTCCAATTAAAGCGATTCCCCAAATGACGGCAGTAAATATTACTGCCTCTTTTAGTGGTAAATTTAAGAAACAAATTGGAGTATAGCTTCCTGCAATTAAAACATAGATCATTGCATGATCAAGCTTACGAAGTGAAGTTGCCATATGGCCCATAGCCTTTGACAAATGATAGGTTCCGCTGCAGGAATAAAGAGCTATTAAAGAAGCCCCGAAAATAATTATAGATATGAGATATAAACTTCCGATTCCTAAGCTTGTGGCTTTTACTACAAGAAGCACCAAAGCAATAGAAGATAGAAAAGCCCCGAAATAATGAGAAGTGCTGCTGACTAATTCTTTTGGATTCATATTTTTATCCTTTCAAAATGTCTACGATTATTGACTAATGGCAGTTAAACAATACGAGATATGGTTTAAATAAACTTTGTTATGTAGTATCCATTACTATATTACACGCTTTATTAAAACTTGTATAGTGGTTTTAGAAATAAAAATAAATATTTATTAAATACTGATTTATGATATGATTACAAGTAGCAAAATATAATATTTCTAACATTGGATGGGTGACATGATTAATAAAAACGGCAAAACTGAAGAAGAAAAAATTATAGAAATGATTGAAAAGGAAAGTGATATTCTGTTTGAAGATTTACCGGATATTGATTTATATATGGATCAATTGATAGGTCTATTTGAGGGGAAACTGGCTGGGAATAAGGAAAAGGTACTCACAAAGACTATGATCAACAACTATAGTCGTGATAAACTTCTTGGGGCAGTCAATAAGAAAAAATATTCAAAGGATCAAATACTAAGAATGTTAATAATATATAACTTGAAACAAACGATGAGCATTACTGAATTGCAGGATCTTTTTTCTTACATTAAAAAAAGCAATGTTTCGTTCGAGAAAATATATGAAGAGATAATTAGATTCAAAAAAATGAGAAGCAAAATTCTCTCAAGTGTAATGAAAAACATTAAAGCAGAGCAAAACACTGAAATTAATAGTGTGTTGTTTTATTCCATTCTATCTTCTAGTTTTAAACAGCTAGCCTCGCTGAAATTAGAGGGATTAGAAGAATCGGAGATTTAAATGGAACGAAAGAATAAAATAATAATAATCGTTATACTGATATTGGTTCTATTAGCCATAGGATTAGGATACCTTATTGTAAACCAGTCGCATCAGGTTAGGGCAGAGGCCTTAGCTTTAGAAACTATGAAAGCGCAAGAGGAGATAATTGCTGAAAGGCAAGACACAATAGACAAAGCGGATTCATTGGTCAAAGGATATTATTACGATGAGGCAATCGCTGAGCTAAAAGCTATAAACCCTTTGCTGGAAGTAACGGAGCAAGAGTTAACATATTTTGATCAGAAGGTTATCAAGCAGATGGATCAGGTTTCGGCAGAAAATGTTGGGACAAAAATAAAAGAAATTCAAGACCTGAAAGCGAGTCTGGTTAAATATGAGGGACAAGTTCACCATCTTTTCTTCCATAGTTTAATAGTGAATACAGATTTGGCATTTGATAATGTCGGAAGAAATCCAAATGGATATAACATGTGGATGGTTACAGTTAGCGAATTCAAGAAGATGCTTCCTGAGCTGCGTGACAGAGGATATATTTTATATAATTTGAGTGATTATATTGAACCTGACCCAACAAATGCAGGTGCAATAAAATTAAAAGATATTATGGTTCCGCAAGGGAAAACGCCACTCGTTATCTCAATAGATGACGTAAGCTATTACGACTATATGCAACCTGATGGTTTTGCAGAAAGACTTGTGGCTGGGGAAGATGGTAAGATATATACGGAAATTGTCTCTGCAGATGGAACTAAAACTCTGACTAGAGATGGCGATGTTATGCCGATTCTAGATGAGTTCGTAGAAGCGAATCCTGATTTTTCATATAGAGGAGCCAAAGGAACTATAGCTCTTACAGGATTTGAGGGCGCTCTTGGATACGATTTCACCAACGAAAGAGACCCTGTGAAAAAAACTGAGTTGATTGCAGAAGCTAAAAAGACTGCTGATTTATTGAAAAAAAATGGTTGGCTCTTTGCAAGTCATAGCTATACGCACAATCAATATTTCCGGGATGGAACAATGACGCTTGATAAGATGAAGTATGATTTAGATCGGTGGATATCAAATATTGAACCAGTGGTTGGAAAGACTAATATATATATTTCGCCTTTCGGAGTAAGATATAAGAACAGCAACCAAGCGTTTAGATATCTTGTTCAGAGTGGGTTCAACATATTTTGCCCAGTAGGTAATGAAAGAAAGATTTTCTTTAACGGTGACAATATAGTTATGGGAAGAATTGATATTGACGGGTATAGTATGAATACCAGAAAAGATGAGTTGAATAATTATTATTTTAATGTAGATAATGTATATGATCCAGCAAGGCCAAAGTTGATTTACTAATATAAATTTAGTAAAATCTATTTTGGAAGGTGAGTGGAGTAAGGGTAGGAGGTACGAAAATGAAAGTTAATTTCAGAATTTTGACAGTATTGATAGTTACAATAAGTCTTTTAGCCATTTCATTTGGAGGATGCGCTAAGACTGAGCCTGTAGTGGACCCAAATATTTTAAGCGATTATAGCGTAAGCCTTTTTTACGTAAATGATTTGTACGTAGAGACAGGCGATGACGTAACATATGAGCCATTAATGGCAGCATTTGAGATGAAGATAAATACAACAAAAGATACTCTTGGATTAGACGTTTTGAATCAACTTAAGATAGTTCCTGATCAGGAAAACTATGGAACAATGGTTACAGATCAGATAGAATTCCTCGGGGTAACAATGGAGGCAGATACTGCAAAGGTTGACTTTAGTAGCGTTGGTTTGAGCGGAAGTTCTACCCAAGAAAGCCTTATTATTAGCCAGATATTAAGCACGCTATTCCTTAATTTCCCTGATATTAACCAAGTTCAATTCCTAGTAGATGGACAGATAGCAGAAAGCTTAATGGGGCATATTGGAGCAAGCGAGCCTTTCCCTAGATAATATACTTAGATAAATGATGAAATATACACATATGAATTGTAAAAAAAGATAGAATGAAAAATTAATTGTTTTAAAAAGATAAGAAGAAAGCAGAACTAAACAGCATGGATTACAAACTAATTAGGTCAATCAGAAAAACTATAACTATAACGGTAAGCCTCCAAGGAGAGGTGATAGTTAGAGCACCACATGATACTAGCAAGCGAGTAATCGACAACTTCATTCTTTCGAAGAAGGCTTGGAT
>CAYRVM010000194.1:0-3452 GCA_964427575.1 uncultured Oscillospiraceae bacterium
CAAAATCAAAGGAAATTGACATTGTAATAACAGATATTAGAATGCCCGAAATGGATGGGATAACCCTAATCAAGGAAATCAAAAAGATGGATCCATGCATCGAAGTAATCGTAATGACTGCCTTTGCATCAGTTGATACTGCGATTGAAGCTGTGCGTATCGGAGCAAGAGATTATATCAGGAAGCCATTTGACATTGACGAGGTTATAAACGCGATAGAGAAAGCTTCCATTCAAGTACAAAATAACGAGGACAATGAAATCCAGCTTCTTCACCAAGAAGAAATCATGGTTGCAAATAGCCAGAGCATGAAAGATTTGAGGCATCTAATATTGAAGGTTGCAAGCAGCAATGCAACTGTGAATATTTCTGGGCAGACTGGAGTAGGAAAAGAACTTGTGGCAAAAGCAATCCATGAGAATGGGGAGAGGGCGAGCAAACCGTTTATTCAGGTTAATTGCTCGGCGTTTCCTGAGACCCTTCTTGAGAGCGAGCTATTTGGCTATGAAAAAGGAGCATTCACTGGGGCAAATGACAGCAAGCCTGGGCGTTTTGAATTAGCAAATGGTGGGACGATATTCCTAGACGAAATAGGAGATATATCACAGTCAATTCAGCTTAAGCTACTTCGCGTAATCCAACAAAGAGAAGTTGAGAGACTTGGTTCGACGCAAAGTATTCCACTTGATATTAGAATTATTACAGCAACAAATAAGGACTTAAAAATGTTAGTAAGCGAAAAGCATTTTCGAGAAGATCTTTATTACCGTTTGAATGTAATCCCAATTGCCGTGGCGCCGCTTAGAGATAGGAAAGAAGATATCAAGGATTTGATTTCGACATTTATGGGGGTCGCTAGCAAGAAAAACAAGAAAGAAAAGAGTTCAGCAAGGAAGCTATGGCTGCAATGCTTTCATATGCTTGGCCAGGGAATGTCAGAGAGCTAGAAAATGTTATTGAAAGGTTAATTGTGGTTAGCGAAGGAGAGAAAATAGAACTCTCAGACCTGCCTGAGGCCCTATATTACAATATAGATAATAAGAATATAGGAATCTTGGATGAGAGCAAGGATAAAGTCGAAGAAAAGGTCGTAAAATCTGCGATATCAGGTGCCAATTGGAATGTTACGAAGGCTGCAGAAAGCATTGGTATCTCTAGAAGAACCCTTTATAGGAAAATGCATAAGTATAATATATTGTCATAATTCGTGGCACACAGTGACAGGCGTGGCACATATTTAGTAAAAATTTGAGGATAAGAACATTGAAAAACAGGCGTTTTGCCTGTTTTTTTATTGTGGCACGTATTATGCAAATCTATATATTGCAATTACAATTTTAATTATTTTTAAAATTTTAGGAGGAAAAAAATTATGGAATTTAATACCGGCAGTACGGGCTTTATGCTTATTGCCACCAGTTTGGTAATGTTGATGACCCCAGGTCTGGCCTTTTTCTACGGCGGATTGGTAGGTAGAAACAATGTAATCACAATAATGATGCAAAGCTTTGTATCGATGGGAATAACTACGGTCTTATGGTACGTGGTTGGTTACTCGTTATGTTTCAGCGGAGACGTTGGGGGAATAATCGGAAACCTAGACATGGCATTTTTGAGAGGTGTTACAATCGACGATGCTTTATCAACTACAAACAATATACCTTTGCTTGTCTTTATAGCCTACCAAATGATGTTTGCGATAATTACCCCAGCGCTTATAACAGGAGCCTTCGCAGACAGAGTTCGTTTTAAGGCTTATATAATATTTCAGATCGCTTGGCTCTTATTCGTATACTTCCCATTTGCACACATGGTTTGGGGAGGCGGAATATTAGCTCAATGGGGCGTTTTAGATTTCGCCGGCGGAATCGTAGTTCATGCAACAGCTGGTATGGCGGCGCTTGCTTCTGTATTCTTTGTTGGCAAGCGTAATGTTAAACCGAGCGAACCGCATAACGTACCGCTAATCGCGATGGGAACCGCGCTACTATGGTTTGGGTGGTACGGCTTCAACGCAGGAAGCGAACTCAGAGTCGACAATATTACAGCACTAGCATTTTTAAATACCGATATAGCAGCTTCCTTCGCGGCGATCGTGTGGCTTGCCATAGAGTGGCTCCAGACGGGCAAGCCTCGATTCATCGGTTTGCTGACCGGCGCGGTAGCTGGCCTCGCCACAATTACGCCAGCCGCGGGCTTCATCAGCACAAACATGGCAGTTGTTATTGGCATAGCAGCAGGAATAATATGTTACTTTGCTGTAAAACTTAAGAACGTTCTCAAATGGGACGATGCATTAGATGTATGGGGCGTTCATGGCGTGGGAGGAATTCTAGGAGTTATTTGTTTGGGACTTTTTGCTAGCACCTCTATCAATAGTGCTGGAGCTGATGGATTGCTTCGCGGAGGAACACAGTTCTTCTTGATTGAAACAGGCGCAGTATTATTTGCAGCAGCTTACGCATTTGTATTTTCCTATGTATTACTGTTCATAATCAACAAGATTACACCAGTTCGAGTTGCAAACGATGCAGAAGACTTTGGATTGGATAACCAGATCCACGGAGAACAGGCATACTATTTCAATTAACAATTATATTTTTTAGATATGTATAGCATAGAGGAGGAAGAACATGAATATTGGACTAGGATTATTTTTATTGGTATCATTTGTTATTTTAACAGCGGTTGCATTATTGAATGACTCTCCGCCTCACAATAGAGCTATAAGAGTTAAATAGAGTTATTTAATATACCGTCTTGCTACAAGAAAAGCAAAAAGCAGCTATCGCTTGATAGCTGTTTTTGATTTTTGGGATTTTAGGAGAAAATCTATTTATAAACTTTTATGCATAAAATTCTCGAAATCTGTCTAGAGATTGAAATTCTTTGAAAAAAGGAGTATAAATAAAATATAGGTAATAGATTTATCTTCTTGGAAGCAATTTACTGTTGAGTGTATTTGGACGCTTTCTTTTCAGTAAGCTAGTAGCGTAACCGGCCTTATTTGGTCGGTTTTCTATAGAAAGGTGAAATTATGTTTAATTTAGATTCAACAAAAAAGCTTTATCCACTTTGGACTACCCTGATAGGCCTAATATCATATGTCATCACTGGATTTATTATTAACCTATTTATTAGTAACGATGAAATGTTGTTACTATTATTATGTATAGGGGGTGCAATTGCTGGAGTTTTGCTTGGGCTATTGCTAGGTAAAGGCAAGGCTACTATATTAATTGCCATCTCAAGTGCCGTTGGATTAACTTTAAGCCTTGTTGTTGCTTTCGCACTTGGATATATTTTGCCTTCTAGTATGCCATTCTTAGGAGAATATGGGACCGGTATCGTTAGCAGCGTAATTATGCTCATTATTTTCGCAACACTAATGGCGCCATCGCTTAATGAATTAAAAGCTATCCCATGCTATATAACGGTGGGAGGATTTCTTG
>CAYRVM010000195.1:0-697 GCA_964427575.1 uncultured Oscillospiraceae bacterium
TACCTGTTGCCCCATCTATTGGTGTAAATGTTGGTGATGGTGCTGTAATGTCATTTGATAAAGTTGGAGGTCTTGTTACACTCGATGCTTTTGTAATTGTGTTTGGTTTTGTTTCATAAGTTATATCATTAACATTAGCATACATCGTTGAAATTGTTCCAGTTCCTGTGAAAGCTGTCTTTCCATCAACATTAGCTCTAGTTACGGTTGTTCCACTGCTCATCTTGACTGTAGAGCTTGCCGCAGCAGAGTTAATGGTTAGGTTAGATATTCTTCCTGAAAGAAGCTCTAAGTAAGCTTTTGCCTCTATTGTTACATTTGTATACGTTCCACTCAACTTAACTATATCGCTTGATGCGCTACTTGTTATATTTAGGTTTGCAATTGTACCGCTCGCTGAATTAATAATTGAAGCATTATTAACATTAACTTGTTCAAAGCTTCCTACTAAGTCAACTTGCTGAGTGCTCAGAGAGCTGCCATTTAAGTCAATGACTTTAAATCCTTCTCCTCGGAGGCTCGAATGCTCAAGCTTTGCCCCATATGTAAGGCTAGCTTTGTTTACTGTTGAATAACCAGTAAGCAATACTCTAACATCTCCTGTTGTCTTTGCTACTACCATATTTCTTGCTAGAGTATCTGTTAAAGTCACAGTGTTGTTTCCTCCACCATTGACATATAGATTACCTAGTATCAG
>CAYRVM010000195.1:707-3440 GCA_964427575.1 uncultured Oscillospiraceae bacterium
CATTCAAAGTTAAATCGTTATCTAATAAAGCTTTATTTATAGTTAGGTCGTTAACATATATTCTGTCTCTTAAAGTTGTTGTCGAAGAAACATTCGTATCTGCTGTGACTATTGTCTCTCCTTCTATTAATCTCGTTAATATTGCTGCTGCTTCAGCTCTTGATAATGAAGCTGTTGGTCGATACAAATTATTTGTATCACCCTTTATATAACCTGCAGCATATACCTTAGTAGCCGCTGCTCTTGCCCAATCAGCAATGTTGGCATTATCTCCTAGAGATGCAAGGCTCGCACTTCCTTGGTAAGGAGGAATTATTTTCGAGATCATAACAGCAGCTTCTTGTCTCGTAATTTTGCCATTTGGTTTGAATGTATTATCAAGGTAGCCAGACGTGTACCCTGTGGCTACAGCTTTTCTAACATTTGTGTAATACCATTCAGATGATGGCACGTCAGAGAAATTGATCGAAGTTGTATTTGTTACTCCTAACGCCCCGTTTAACATTGTACAAAACTCGGCTCTTGTCACTGGGTTATCAGGTTTAAAACTTCCATCTAAATATCCCTTAACGAATCCATATGATACGGCCTTGCTTATATATGTTGAAGCCCAATGACCTGTTGTATCTGTGAATCCACTTGCAGCGAAGCCAGAAAGCGGCCCCGAAAATACCATTATTAGCACTACAACGAAAGAAATAAATCTCCTTAAACTTCTTCTTTTCATAATTATTCTCCCCTTTTACACTTCAAAAACTATTCTTGAACTTTAGACGCTTCTGCCTGTGGTTTTGTTTCAAGGCTAATTTCAGATGCTAGCCCCATTGTGTTTTTTTCTAGTTCTAACATTATATTAGAAATATCTTCCATACGCTCATTTTCGATTTTTTCATCAACAAAAAGTCTTGTATTATATAGAATTCCTTCTAGCTCTTCGTGCACCTTTGCAATTCTATCCTTAATCTCAAGAAGATGAACAATGTTAATTGGCTTAGCATCTATTTCTTTTACAGTTAATATTTTATCACTAGTTAAATCAAACTCAGAAACTCCTTCGATAGTTATACAATCATATCCAAGTTTCTCTTTAACTATTTCTGCAAAGCCCTTCTTTGATTCTGTTTCCCCATGAACGAGGAAAATATTTAATGGTTTCTTCTTGAAGCCTTTAAGCCAATCTATAAGATCATCTCTATCGGCATGACCTGAGAAACCTTCAAGGTTAAATATTTCTGCACTTACGTGAATTTTTTCACCTAAAACAGTAACATCCTTGTCACCATTTACAATAGATCTGCCTAAAGTTCCTTCTGCTTGGTATCCAACAAATACAATACTTGATTTCGGATTCCAAAGATTATGCTTTAAATGATGTTTTATTCTACCGGCTTCGCACATACCGCTAGCAGAAATGATTATTTTGGGATTTGCGTTAAAATTTAGAGCTTTTGATTCTTCACTTGTTCTTGTAAATTTTAAATTTTTAAAGTCTAAAGGATTATCTCCCTTGAGTATATAAGCTTTAGTTTCCTCATCAAAATCCTGAGCGTTTCTTCTGAATATTTCTGTTGCAGAGGTAGCAAGCGGGCTATCGACGTAAACCATAATAGCATCAAGTTCCTCTTGATGCTCTGCATGTGCTTCATAGAAACGATTCAACTGGTAAATAATTTCTTGTGTTCTACCTACAGCAAACGATGGTATTACTACTGTTCCGCCCCTTCTAGTAGTTTTTAGAATCGCATTTATTAAATCATCTATACTTTTTGTATTTGCTTCATGAAGTCTGTCACCATATGTAGTTTCCATGATAAGATAGTCTGCTTCTTCAATTAGTGTTGGATCTTTCAAAATTGGTCTGCCCTTAACTCCTAAATCCCCAGAGAAAACAATCTTGTATACTTTTTCATTCTCTGTTATCCATATTTCAACAATTGAAGATCCCAATATATGTCCTGCATCGTTGTACTTTACTTTAATATCTTCGTTAATCGTTATAATCTGACCATATAAGACAGATTTAATGCTCTTCATTGATTCTTCAGCGTCAACTTGAGTATATAAAGGCTCTACAAGTGACTTGCCTGTCCGCATAGCTTTTTTATTGTCCCATTCCGCTTCTTTTTCATGAATATAACCACTGTCCTTAAGCATTATGCTCAAAAGGTCCTTTGTTGCAACTGTACAATAAATTGGCCCTTCATATCCCCTCTTGACTAGCAAAGGAATCCTTCCAGAATGGTCAATATGAGCATGGCTTAGTAGCATAACGTCTATATCAGTTGGATCAAAGCCAAAATCTTCGTAGTTTAATGCGTTCATACTTTTGCTTCCCTGATATTGTCCACAATCAAGTAGGATTTTATATTTGTCAGTTGTAATTAAATGACATGAACCAGTTACTGACATTGACGCCCCTATGAATTTAATTTTCATTTTGTGCCCTCATCTTTCAATTAACGATTGTAATAAAATAAGCTGCTTACATTTATTTATTTAATAATATATTTCTTTGTGGATTATTAATATTGTTTAATTATACTATATATAATTGCTTAAAAAAAGTTTATATATTTCACTTATTTATCATTATAACTCTTATTTAATATCTATTGTTAAGAGCATGTAAAGGTTAGCTTAGGTTAATTTATATCCACATCGGAAAAAAAGCGAAGTGCAGCTGGCTCGAATAGCGCAGCTGCACACACTCTTTACATAATATTTTTTTACTTT
>CAYRVM010000196.1:0-1607 GCA_964427575.1 uncultured Oscillospiraceae bacterium
GAAATTCTTTTCACTACTGCTCAAAAGTTGAAGACGTCTCGTAAAATAGCTGAAGCGCTTGGTATTAGCCAGCCTAGCATAGTAAGAAAATTAAACAAATATGGAATAAAAGTTATTCAAGATTAGGTGATGCTTTATTGCATCGCTTTGATTCATTATTGAATCATATCACATCATAATTTTAATACCAATTTATCCCTCTAACCCTTTATTACGTGGCCATACAAGATTTCCTTCCAAATTAATAATTTGTCTTGATTCATTATTGAATCAAGACATTCTTTTTTTATTTTTATTGTACTGTTTTTTCTTTAGCTGTTTGTACCCTCGGCTAATTTTATTCCTTTTTACTCACTTTTTAAAATTAATTATTTTTTACCAAGCATTGCTATTGCTTTACTTTATAACATATATATCTTCTTTTCTTTTTTTTACAAATATATAAACTGATTTTCCCGTTTATAAACTATTTTGGCACGGCAATTGCTTTATATTAATAAAGTGCTTCAGTTGCTAATAAAGCAGCTGCAGCATAAAATAAAATCTTTAATTCTTAAGGAGGAATAAATATGTCAATGGATTACCAATTATACGTTTCTGAACTTATCGCAAGAGCTAATAAAGCTCAAAAGGTTCTTGAAGGTTATACTCAGGAACAAGTAGATGAACTTACAGCAGCTATTGCTTATAACGCAACTAGACCTGACTTTGCACTTGCAGCTTCTGAAGCGCTTGTAGCTGATTCCGGAATGGGAATAGCGAAAGACAAAGTAAATAAAATTTATGCTAAAGTTAAGGGCACATACAGAGATATGAAAGATAAAAAATCTGTAGGAGTTGTTGAAATAGACGAAGCAAAAGGAATAATGAAACTTGCTAAACCAGTTGGAGTTATAGGCGCTATCATCCCTGTAACAAACGGTGAAGCAACCCCAATAGTAAAAGCTATTGCTGCTATCAAAGGTAGAAATGCCGTAATACTTGCACCACATCCAAGAGCTAAGAATGTAAATGTATTTGTATCAAATAACATTAGAGCAACTTTGAAAAAATATGGCGCACCTGAAGACCTAGTAATTGCTATAGATCCAGAATATGTAAGCATCGAATGTTCAGGCGAATTAATGAAGCAATGCGATTTAATTCTTGCAACTGGCGGAACTCCAATGGTTCGTTCAGCATACAGCTCAGGAACTCCAGCAATTGGTGTAGGTACATGTAATGTATGTACAATAGTTGATGGAACTACAGACCTCGATAACGTTGCAAATATGATTATGAGATCAAAGACATTTGATAACGCAACAAGTTGTTCAACTGAAAACAGTGTTTTAATTCAGAAAGATATATATGACAAGTTCGTTGTAGCAATGGAAGCTCAGGGCGGATGGCTAATTAAAGAAAATTCACCAGAAAAAGACAAGCTTAAAGCTGGTCTATGGCCTGATGGAGAACATCTAAATGTTCAAATCGTTGCTCAATCCCCTGCTCAAATCGCAGAAATTTCTGGTTTAAAACTTCCTGAAGGAAAAACTTTCTTCATGGTAGAAGAAAATGCTGGAATTGGTAAAGACTTCAGATTTACTGGAGAAAAACTTTCAGTAGTT
>CAYRVM010000196.1:1617-3425 GCA_964427575.1 uncultured Oscillospiraceae bacterium
AAATTTGGTCGTCACCAGCACCCATAACTATTTTGTAGCAACGGGCTTGCAATCTTGTTCCCGATGGACCAACTTTATGCAGGTAAACAACGTTAGGATTCTTTTCAGCAATCGCTTTCTCTATATTTTCAGTAGTTACAACTTTAATTAAATATTCAACATATGCTGAAGCACTTGATAAGCTTGAAACAGTCCTTAATTACCAGGGTAAAGGCCACTCATGCGGTATCCACACTACTGATGAAAAGAAGGTTATGGAAATGGCTGCAAGAATGCCAGTTTCAAGAATAACTGTTAATCAGGCACAATGTCTTGCTAACAGCGGAGCTTGGACTAACGGCCTTCCAATGTCAATGACACTTGGTTGCGGAACTTGGGGACATAATAGTATTTCAAGCAATGTAACTTGGAAAGACCTTATCAATTATACTTGGGTTTCATATCCAATTCCATCAACACAACCAACTGATGAAGATTTATTCCCAGCATCAGTTAGAGAATTTAATAAATAAATATTGAAGTTTTCAAGTTAAAATAATTTTTAGGAGGAATTTTAAATGTCAAACGTTAGAGAAATGGGCAAAAAATACAATCTATATTCATGGAGCGCTCAGAACAAAGTAAATCCAGCTAACATCGTTAAAGCTGAAGGCATTTACTTTTGGGACGAAGACGGAAACAAATACTATGATATGTCTGCACAGTTAGTTAATGCTAACCTTGGACACGGACACAAAAAAATAATTCAAGCAATCAAAGATCAGGCAGATAAACTAGCTTATATCGCTCCTTCATATGCTTGCGACGTTCGTTCAGAAGCAGCAAAGCTTATGGTAGAAACTGCTGGTGGCCACTTCAGAAAAGTATTCTTTGTAAATGCTGGCGCTGAAGCTAATGAAAATGCGATCAAAATGGCTAAAGCTGTTACAGGTAGATGGAAAGTATTTTCAATGTTCCGTTCATATCATGGGGCAACATTTGGAGCATCTGCTTTAACTGGAGAATCAAGAAGATTTATTGCTGAACCAGGAATCCCTGGATTCATTAAATTTGATGGACCATATCCATATAGAGCTCCTAAACAATGTAATTTCAAGAATGAAGAAGACATTACTGATTTCTATCTAACTTTACTAGAAAACCAACTTATCTATGAAGGAACCAGCATGATTGCTGCTATATTCATGGAAACTGTTGTAGGAAGTAATGGTATTCTTGTACCACCTAAAGGATATATTGAAGGCGTTAGAGCTCTTTGCGACAAATACGGAATCATGATGGTTTGTGATGAAGTAATGGCTGGATTCGGAAGAACTGGCAAATGGTTCGCATTCAAGAACTGGGACGTTCAACCTGACATGATCACTTTTGCAAAGGGTTCAACTTGTGGTTACTTCCCAATCGGCGGAGTTATCGTAAGCGAAAAAATTGCTAATCACTTTGACGAAAACAAGATGTTCTGCGGTCTTACTTACAGCGCTCATCCAATTGGTTGCGCAACAATCATAGCAACTATGGAAGCATATAAGGAAGAAAAAGTATTTGATAACGTATTGAAAGTTGGAAAGGTTCTTGCTGAACTTCTAGAAGGCTTAAAAGCTAAACATGCTTGCGTTGGAGACGTTCGTTACATCGGTTTGTTCAGTTGTATTGAACTCGTTAAAGACAAAGCAACTAGAGAACCAATGGTAGCTTATGGAAAAGATCCTGAAGGAATCATGCCTAAGATTATTGGTATGTTAAGAGCAGAAGGTTTCTCAACTTATGCTATCGAAAATATGGTTCATGTATCACCTCCACTTATCATA
>CAYRVM010000197.1:0-3415 GCA_964427575.1 uncultured Oscillospiraceae bacterium
ATACCTTCATTTTAAATCACTCTCTCGCAATTATATAGTTATCTCTCTTTGATTTTTATAAATAATAGTTTGCAAAATTTAAGCCTAATTCTTATTCTGAAAGGACTTTGCTTAATGATTCACCGTTTTCATATGCTTTTGTTAGTCTAACTGCTTTTTTAGTATCTCCAATAAGAATTGCACCGACAAGCTTATCATTTACAAAGTACATTTTTTCATATGTATTTTTGCTATCATCCAAAACTTCAACAACCTTATACTTTTTGTTTTCATCTTTTCCATTGTCTCCTACAGCGAAGAGAGATGTTCCTAAGCCATTGAAAGCATTTATAGGTGTTATTTGTTTATAGGTTAATTTATCTCCTATGGCATTTGCCCCAGCTACCTTGCCCATCTCAATAGCCTGAATCCATATACCAAAGCTCTGTCCGTTAAATTCGGAGCAGTCTCCACAAGCAAAAATTGAATCGTCGTTAGTTTTCATAAGGTCATCTACCAAGATGAACTTGCCAATTTCCAATCCAGCTTCCTTTGCAATTTCAACATTAGGGCTTATTCCCATTGATATAATAACTAAATCAGCATCGAGTAGGTTTCCATCGCCTAGTTTTACATTCGATACCGCAATTTTTCCTTCAATTTTTCTATTGTCATTGCATATTAAAGAATCAACTTTAGCGTTATGAACTATATTGATTTCTGACTTTATAATTGAATCTTCGAGTATCTGTGAAGCTTTTGCATCAAGCTGTTTGCTCATGAAGACACCTGATCTATCAACAATTGTAACATTCTTTCCAGCATTTTTTAGCTCCCAGGCTGCTTCAATTCCGAGTATTCCACTGCCAAGAACTACAACATTCTGAACCTTTGGTAGCATTTGTTGTATATTATTAACATCATTTAAATCTCTTATTGAAAATACTCCAGCTAGCTCTTGCCCAACAATTCCAACATTTTGGGGCCTTGCACCTGTTGCTATTATTAGCTTATCATATGATAGTTTGTTTCCATTGCTAAGAGTTATTTCCTTATTATCCCTATCGACTTTTGTCACTTCTGTGGAAAGAAGTAGGTTAATATTATTATCCTTGTACCAGCTTGCTGGTTTTATGTTAAAATTGCTTCCTTCAACTTTTGATATCAAGCCTTTTGTGAGCATTGGCCTATTATAACCAATGACTGCCTCAGCTGATATCATATCGATGCTACACTTTTGATTTCTTAATCTTATTGCAGCTGCTGCCGATACTCCAGCCGCACTGCTTCCAATAATCACTATCTTAGATTTCTCATTTGAGGTAAAACCTGCCTTATCAATTTCTACCCCAACGAATTGGTCTGCTGGAACACCACATACTGGGCATTTTTGGGGAGCTTTGTCTCCAGGTACAATCTCTCCGCAAACTAAACATTTCCAGGCCTTCATAGTTTCAACTGGTTTTTCTTTTTCTACAATTTTTCCTGCCAATACAGATTTACCAAAATTGAATCCAAATTCATATGCGCCCTTAAGTTGTTCTTCATTTGGCTTAAATTTAACTTTATATCCATCTTCATAAACCTTCATATTAAGCTGTTTGAGTCTTTGAATTATGTTTGGAACACCTTCTCCACTCCATCCATAAGATCCAAAGGCTGAAGCAATTTTCCCACCGTGAGTTTTTGCATGCATGTTGATTATTAGTTCCCAAATAGGTAAGAGGGCTTCTCCCACCATGGTAGGGGTACCAAAAAGTAAACCATCTGCATAATGCATTTCGTGGAAAAGATGTTTTACATTTGGGTCATTAAGATTGAAGAGCTTGACTTCAATATCGCCTGCTCCTTTTATACCCTCAGTAATTTTATTAGCTAGCATTTCTGTATATCCATAAGCCGAAACATATGGGATTACTACTATTTTCTTTTCATTAGGCTTTACATCCTTGGTCCACTCCCTATAGATATCAACTATTTCCATTGGATTAGTAGTTAAAACTGGTCCATGCCCAGTAAGAATCATTTCAATTTCTAAACCTTCAATTTTCTTAATCGCATCTTTCGCAAAAGACTTAAACGGTCCTATAATCATTTCGAAATAGTATCTTAAGGCTTTCATGTAATCATCTTGATTAGGAATTTTGTCATTCGTAATTTGTTCAATCGAATAATGTGAGCCAAAGGCATCGCAAGTGAATAAAACTTTTTCTTCTGGTACATACGTAAAAATAGTATCAGGCCAGTGAAGGTTAGGCGCGCTAATAAATTTTAGTGTTTTATCGCCTAATGACAATGTGTCACCATCTTTAACGACGATTGCATCAAATTCCCTATTTGCTATTTCCTTCATGAAGTTAATGGCAGCTGATGAGCCGACAATCTTAATGTGTGGATATAAGCTAAGAATTTTTTCAATGGAACCTGAGTGATCTGGCTCAGTATGGTTAACGACAATATAGTCGATGTCCTCAAATTTGCAAACGTTTTGAACTTTTGCTACGTATTGATCAAAATATTTAATCTTAGAAGTTTCAAATAATGCTACCTTTTCTGAGCCTTTAAGCAAATATGAATTGTACGACGTTCCAAATTCAGTATGCATTATAATATCAAAGATCCTTAACTCAGGATCTTGCATTCCCACATAAAATAAGTCCTTTTTTAGTTCTAATAAATCCATTTTTTCTCTCCCTATATATAGCTTTTCAGTATGTTTAATATTGTAATTATACAACAAGATTTACCCAAATAGTTAAAAAATAATTAATTAAAAGTGAATTTTATTGCGAAATATACCTCTTAAAATTTATTTGCTTACAAAATTATTAAGGAGTTAGAGCACTTACAATTTTTAGCCCTACTCTTATTAAGAAGAACTGTGATGAAAAGTTCAGTTATTTTAGCCTTATTCTGAGCCATGGCGGTTTCAATATCATGCATAGTGATTTGATCTTTCTTAAATCCTGTGCACCAGTTCGATACGATTCCCACGGCGCTATAGCACATGCCAAGCTCCTTTGCCAAAACGCACTCTGGCACATTTGTCATTCCAACCACATCTCCTCCGAGCTTGCCAAACATCCTGATTTCTGCGGCGGTCTCAAATCTAGGCCCCTGAGTGCAGATATAGACCGCCTCTCCGGCGATTTTGACATTGCTTTCTTGCGCTACCTTTAGTAGTTCGGAACTTAGGTCGGGGCAATAAGGCTGGTCCATTACAACGTGGGCGACCACGCCATCATTTCCCTCGTAGTATGTTTCTTCTCTGCCTTTAGTAAAGTCTATAAAGTCCTTAAGCAAAACCATGCTTCCCACGGGAAATGATTCGTTGAGGGAGCCAACAGCACAGGTGGCAAATATCTCGTCCACTTCGAGCTGCTTAAGCGCCATGATATTTGCCCTGTAGTTGATCTTGTGAGGCGGCACCCCGTGG
>CAYRVM010000198.1:0-3403 GCA_964427575.1 uncultured Oscillospiraceae bacterium
AATCAAATTCATAGCGCTGGGTGCACTGAAAGAAAACAAAATGCTGTCAAAGCAGTTATAATTGCGACTATATGCATGTTGATTTATATAGCTATTAGATTTGAATGGAAATTTGGTATTGCAGCTATTCTTGCCTTAGCTCATGATATTGCAATACTAGTTGGATTTTATGGATTATTCCAGATTCCAATCAACACACCATTTATTGCTTCGATATTAGTTATTTTAGGGTATTCGATAAATGACACTATCGTAATCTTTGATAGAATAAGAGAAAATTTAAAGTTTATGAAAAGATCTAAATTGGATGAGCTAATTGATAAGAGTATCAACCAAAGTTTAGTAAGATCTATAGCGACTTCATTCGCAACAGTTTTATCAATTGTAGCTTTGTATTTACTTGGTTCAGAAACGATAAAACAATTCACATTGCCTCTTATAGTTGGTATATCAATTGGAACATTATCATCAATTTTAGTTGCTAGCCCAATTTGGTACGAAATCAATCTACTTGCATCAAAACCAAAATATGGTATTGATAAACCCAAATCAAAAGGAAAAGCAAGACAAATTCGTGCCTAAGTAAAGGATGAGGAATTGTTATGAATTTAAAAGACAAAATTAGAGATGTTCCCGATTTCCCGGAAAAAGGAATCATGTTTAGAGATATAACAACACTGCTTAAAGATGGTCAAGCATTCTCACAAGCAGTTGATGAAATTAAAGGGACAATTATAGATCAAAACTTAGAGTTTGATTTGATAGTAGGTCCTGAATCCAGAGGTTTTATTGTAGGAACTCCTTTAGCATATGCTATGAAAAAAGGTTTTGTCCCACTGAGAAAGCCAGGTAAATTACCTTGCGAAACTATCAGTCAAGGTTATGCTCTTGAATATGGTTCTGATAGTCTAGAAATTCATGTAGACGCAATCAAACCTAAAGAAAAGGTTATTATTGTAGATGACCTTATGGCTACAGGAGGAACATTTTTATCTGCTGTGAAACTTGTTGAAAAACTTGGAGGAGAAGTAATAGCGATAATAGCGTTGATTGAACTAGTTGATCTAAAAGTCAGAGACAAGTTAAAAGGATACAATATAATTACTTTATTAAAATATTAAGATAAAAAATTATATAATCTAAATGCAAAAAGGGGGAAACCCCTTTTTGCTAAAATATTTGAAGGAAATTATCATGGAAGAATTTATTAATTACCTAAAAAACATTAATCCGAATCTCAACTTTGACCTTATAACTAAGGCATATTTGAAGGCGGAAGAAATGCATAAGGGACAATTAAGAAGATCTGGCGAAGAGTATATTATCCACCCGATAGAAGTAGCGAAAATTTTGGCTGACCTAGGAATGGATGATAATACAATAGTTGCAGGTCTACTTCATGATTCAGTCGAAGATACACCATACACATCAAAAGACATAAAAAAGGATTTTAATGAAGAAGTTGCCTTACTCGTTGAAGGGGTAACTAAATTAGGTTCTTTGGTATATGAAACAAAGGAAGAAAGACAAGCTGAAAATTTGAGAAAAATGTTCTTAGCTATGTCTAAAGATATAAGAGTACTGATAATCAAATTAGCGGATAGACTTCATAATCTTCGAACAATCAATTACATGGACGATGATAAAATTAAAGAAAAATGTCTGGAAACACTAGAAATATATGCACCTTTAGCTAACAGACTCGGTATATTCGCATTGAAATTTGAACTTGAAGATATTGCTTTAAAGAAACTAGAACCTGAAGCGTATTATGATTTAGTAGCTCAAGTTAAAATAAAAAAAGAAGAACGCGAACAGAACATAAATGAAGTAATTAGAGAAATCAAAGCTAATTTAGTAGGACTTGATATAAAATACGAAATTTCTGGTAGAACAAAGCATTTTTATAGCATCTACAAAAAAATGAAATATCAAGAAAAATCCCTTGATGAAATATTTGACTTAACAGCTATTAGAATCCTTGTTGATTCTGTACAAGATTGCTATGCAATATTGGGCGTTGTGCATACCCTTTGGAAGCCTATACCAGGAAGGTTCAAAGACTATATTGCAATGCCTAAGCCAAATAGATATCAATCTTTGCATACGACTGTAATAGGGAACAACGGTGAACCTTTTGAAATCCAAATAAAAACATATGAAATGCATAAAATAGCAGAATATGGTATAGCCGCACATTGGAAATATAAAGAAGGGGTTTCATTCGCCAAAGAAGAAGATAAACTTTCATGGCTTAGACAAACTCTCGAATGGCAAAAGGATCTTAATGACCCTAAAGAGTTTATTGAAACTTTAAAAGTTGATCTTTTCTCTAATCAAGTTTTTGTATTTACACCAAAGGGAGATGTCCTTGAACTCCCAGCTGGCTCAACTCCATTAGACTTCGCTTTTAAAATACATTCAGCCATTGGCGTTAAATGTATTGGGGCAAAAGTTAATGGAAAGATGGTACCGATTGATTATACTCTTCAAAACGGGAATATAGTAGATATCGTAACTTCATCTAATAGTAAAGGGCCAAGCATAGATTGGCTTAAAATTGCTCAAAGCAGTAACGCTAGAAATAAAATTAGACAATGGTTTAAGAAAGAAAATAAAACTGAAAATGTTGATAAAGGCAAAGAAATGCTAGAAAAGTTTGTCAAGAGAAAGGGCTATGATCAACAACAGGTTTTAAAGGCTAATTGGATAAATAAAACAGCTAAAATACATAATTTATCTTCTGCAGAAGATCTGTTTTCCTCTATTGCTTATGGGGGAGTTAGCATTAACAAGGTTGCTACAACTTTACTAGGATTTTACCAAGAAGAAAAAAAGACGGAAGCAATTAAAGAAGAAAAACTTGAAAAGTCTATTGATGTTAAAAAGAAACCTAGAAAGATTGACGCTTCAGGAGTAAGAGTTGAAGGTATAGATAATCTATTAATTAGATTTTCAAAATGTTGCAATCCGGTACCTGGAGATGAAATTGTAGGCTTTATAACAAAAGGAAGAGGAATTTCGGTACATAGAAAAGACTGTACAAATATCAATACGTTACCAGAAGACGAAAGAGAAAGATTTATCAACGTATCGTGGGACAGCCAGAAAGACAATATGTCATACGATACAGAAATTAGTATTCTTGCTGAAGATAGAAAAGGACTTTTTTCAGATATTTCAAGAGCTTGTGATGATATGGATGTAAACATAACCGCGGTACAAGCAAAAAGTAGCAAAGATAAGTTTGTAACGATTTCACTTACTTTATCTATTACTAATACAAGCCAGATTGAAAAAGTTATGAGACAAATAAAATTGATATCCGGTGTCTCAAATGTATATAGATCTATAACTTAAATATTACATTTAGGACATCAATGCTGTTGATTATAATTGGCTA
>CAYRVM010000199.1:0-3345 GCA_964427575.1 uncultured Oscillospiraceae bacterium
CGCCTAAGCCCTCAGGAAGACGGCGGAGCCGGATTACCTGAAGGCTTCTGGTTAGCCTTTGTTTCTTTAATTACTTTATTTATATTATCATCTGTGGCGTCTAAAATCCGTTTAGTACTTTTGCCTGTTGATGTGATGTTGGCAAAAACAATATACCTGTCTCCTACTCTTGGAGGAGTTCCATCTTCATAATAATGATATACCGTGGAAAAGGACTTTTTGTTGATAGTGCCTAGGAGTATTCTATCAATCGTAAATTCTCCACCATCATACATAAGATCTGAATGGGTGTCGTTGCCTAACCTGTTTTTATACTGATAAGAAAAGTGTTCGTAACCTTTTCTGTTTTCCAATTCCCCAATAAAAATGAAGTTTACATTTTGTACGCTCGTTTTTATGGTTTGATAGGGCACGGTATCAACAGGCCTTCTCTTTGAACAGCCTGTAATCGCTATCGCAAACAAAGTAATGAGTATAATATTTTTCATTTATGGCTAACGCATGGCATAATGGTCGAGATGAACCGCAGGTTCATCGAGTACCATTCATGCCCTTGTTCGGACTTTCTTTCAATTGATTCCATCTTACAACTTGGACGGGAATCTTAAACCACATGTTGTCAGATGGAGTCGAGACCACGATTACTTTCATTACGCTTGGATCGGCTTCGATCCATGTTTTGTCTCCCAAGTATGCAAGAACATGTATACCATCTGAGGTTACAGCTAGATCGCCAGGCGAAAGGGTTGTGGAATCTATGCTGTTGATGCTCCCAGTCTTAAAAAGTCGTGTTGTAAACCCGCGATATTCGTCTCGGAGTGATCGTGCTGAGCAATCGTTCCACCAAAGGACAAAAGCATGACGGATTAGTCTTTGATTTAAGGTTAATAATCCGGTCTTGATATTTGCATTGATTAATCCTCTTCGGACAAGCCCTGAGCAGTCTATTCCGATGCGATTTTCTCCACCCCATACGTATAGTGTCCCTTTATACTGCTTCAAGCTTTGTATGTATGATTGTCTCAATATATTTGGGTCACCCTGTTTACCTGAAGAATATAGCCATGCTAGGACGATAAGTCCGATGGCGAGGATTGTGAACACTGCAACTTTGCGCCTTCGCAACAGGAGTATGCCCCACATGAACAAAATGGCTACTGAGGCGAGAAGGAGTATCCGTGTGATTCGGTAACCCATAGGAAATAACCAGAGGCACATGGTGAATATGAGAAGTGAAATCCACGCATGTCGTCTGGCTGCTGTGAGTATGGTGGATCCGAGTGTTTTCATTCTTTATTTCTTCATCAGTCCGAACGTCTGGGCTCACCTGCGGTTTCCGTCAGGTGTAGCCATATGTTAGCTATTGATTGCGTGGAATAAATCAGTTTTCTGATTTAATATTTCATTTTCAATTCGCTTTTGTGCTATTTCATAATATTTTTCGTCTAATTCAAATCCAATAAATTTTCTATTCATTTTTAATGCGGCTAATAATGTAGTGCCACTTCCACAAAAAGGATCGCAAACCACTTGCCCCTCTGTCGTAGTCATTTCAATGAGCAATTCCATAAGCTTTAATGGTTTTTGAGTGGGATGCAGTCCTGTATCATTACCATTTGACTGAACCGCAAAAATATTATCAGGACTATTGATAAACTGCAACATACCCTTTTCATTAAATGCGCCAACATGGTTTTCCAAGATATTAGATGCTATTGTTCCTCCAATTTTATATGGCTTAGTAAACCACAGGATGGGTTCAAATCTTGGGCGCAAATTACCCACTCGCCAACCATTCCATTCTTCAGCAGATATTTCATCTCCGCGACGCTCAAAAACGATGCTAATCCTTTGTGCCCGATGAGGGGCTTTGATTTTATCCCAAGCAACCATATCTTTATATGTAAATCCGACATCTTCCAACGCACAGATACAACGATGAGCCAATCTACGCCCTGCAAAAATGAATACAGATGCTCCTGGTTTTAATACCCTATACCAATCTTTTGCCCAGTTCATGCACCATTTATAATATTGTATGGGAATTAATCTGTCTGCCTCTGACCAACCATTTAACGGTTTTCCTCTTTTCTTGAATACAGCACCAGCCTTTTCTTGTGCTGGGCTGCTTCCTAAGTATGCGGTATTGGTATTATCGTGTAAAACATCCCATTCTTCAGCTCCTATTCCATATGGAATATCACTTAAAATTAAATGAACAGAGTCTGATTCAAGTTCACGAATAAGCAAAGTAGAATCACCACAAATAAGTTTGTTTTCAATGGAATTCATTCTGTATCTCCATTTCGCAGACTATTTATATAATTCTGTATTGCCTTAATTTTTTCTTTTAATTTTAATGCAATTAGCAATTCTTGAATGGCTTGATCTTTTGTGTATTTTTTTATTTCTTCAATCTTCTCTCTCCAATATTCAATTTCTGTTTCTCCGCGTTCAATTATTATTGATTTAGATGTTTCGAGGTTTTTTCCCCATGTATCATACGTTATATTTATAGCAGCGCAGAATATTGACGATTCCGCTTCAATAAAATTACTCCTTTTATGGGTTTCTGCTGCAATTACTATTTTCTTTAATGATTCGGAAATATTCCAGACAGGTGCAAGTGAAAGTCTTTTTGTTTCGCAGATATTATTTTCAAGCAAGAATTGCATCTGCTCCCAACTGAAAAGACAAACATTCTCATTGATTGCTTGAGAATAAATCTGGCTATTAGACTTTGGATATTGAAAATAGGGGCATACTAAAACAGCATAATCATTGTCCTGTCTCCAATCAGCCATTGATTTTACTTTAAAATCCTTCTGGTTTTTTGCAGTTCTGCTTAGGCGGAATGCTTTTGCATCGCCAACTAGTGTGTATCCGTGAATCTTGCTTTTCCCTACAACATCTGCACTATTGGCTCTTTCTTTTATGGCAATGGATTTAATTCCAATTTCTGAAAAAGCTCTCGCTAATACAATATCTGTTGATTTGGCGAATAACTTTTCTTCTGACGAATCGTGTCTAATAGTTTCTGGAATTACGCCTATTTCTGATACTATATCTATCAAATCTGGTTTGTTGCATTGTAAAATTACTTTAGTAATTTCTGAAGTGGCTTCCTCAAAACTCGTATCTCTTTGTGATTCAGTTGAAATAAATTGTTTTAATTCTATAAAATTCATAGTTTTACCTTTTTGATAATGAGTTTATAGTGAAAGTTCTCAAAAGTTTATTAATACATCCCTACATGTGTTAAATTCAACTATTATTTTGCTTTTATTTCAGCTAACTGTAATTATATGGACATCCTGTTTTTCAGGAAATCCTGCTTTTGATTAA